>NZ_JAQFUL010000006.1:0-112520 GCF_027716265.1 Bacillus cereus group sp. Bc031 | reverse complement strand
CTGTTGAATACAGAAATCATCTTCTTGATGCCGCCTAACTTTTTTTAAAATGTCCTTTACAAAGGGTACGGATTAAAGAGGAACTTCTTTTACTTAATTTCGATATCCGCAGAATGAATATGATGTACTTTTCCTTCATGGTCTTCTAGGAGCAATACACCATCCTCTGTAATTCCTTTTGCTATCCCTGTAATTGTCTCTCTCATCGTTCGAGCGTTAATTTCTTTCCCGATGCTTACAGCGTAACTTTCCCAAAGAATTTTAATGACAGAGAAACCATTTTGTAAATACTCTTCATATAATTTTTCTAGTTGTAAAAAGATTTGTTGCATAAGCTCCGCACGAACAATTGGCTTACCAGATTCAATCGCTAAAGAAGTAGCAATATGCTGAATTTCCTCATCAAAATGTTCTTGCTTTTGATTCGCATTAATACCAATACCCATAATGACAGCATTAATTTTATCAGGATCAGCTTGCATTTCTGTTAATATTCCTACAGCCTTTTTCCCTTGAATTAAAATATCATTCGGCCATTTTATTCCTACGTTTACACCTGTGCACTTTTCAATTGCTTGCGCAACGCTAACAGCGGCTAACAAAGTAAGTTGTGGTGCATGTTGAACCGGGATTGATGGACGTAAAATAATACTCATCCAAATTCCTGTTCCTTTTGGTGAATGCCATTTTCTGCTTAAACGACCTCTACCCGCTGTTTGTTCTTCTGCCACAACAATTGTTCCTTCTTCTGCATCTTCATAAGCAAGCTTTGCTGCAATATGTTGCGTCGATTCAACGGACTCTTCAAAATACACTGTTCTACCAATATGTTTCGTTTGTAACCCTAACTGTATTTCATTCGCAGTCACTTTGTCTGGCTTACTTGCAATTCGATAACCTAATCGACGCACAGCTTCAAGTTCATATCCCTCATTCCGAAGGTCCTCCATATGTTTCCACACAGCAGTTCTTGAGCAACCAAGTTTATCACTAATCGTTTGACCAGATACAAACTCGCCATCCGCTTCCGAAAAAACTTGCAATAACTGCTTTCTTATAGTAGATTGCATTCTTGCAGCCACTCCCTTATACACTCTTTCTCATTTACTACGTTTCCTTGTACAATTGCTTCTTCAATTTTTTGAATCATTTCAGCAACCCACGGACCTGGCTTTTTATTTGCCCAGTTTAACAAATCATTCCCAGTCACATTCATCTCTTGTCGACTCTTAATTGGCAATGCTTGAAACAACGTTTGTACCCGGTTAACAGCTGTATGATCATAGCTTTCAATCATCGCTTCATATACCCTTTCTGCCATTTCAGCTATATGAATTCCCGTTTTATAAAGAAGAACTGTATCCCAATCCTTCTCCTTTCTCTTACGGATTGTTAATAAAACTGCGACGATATCTTTTATTTTTTTATTCGAAAACTTCCATTGACGTAAAAAGACAGCTGGATGTTCTTCTCCAATACAATATAAGAAAAACGCCCACGCCTCAATGTCTGCTTCAAAAGAATCCCATTTATACTGCGTAGCTTTTAACAATTTCTCTTCTGACATCTGTAAATATGGTAGATGAGAAAATAGTTTCGTTTCTACTAATTCTTTGAGAGCCTTCACACAATATGTGCCAGTTAACAGTTTTTCAAACTCCACTGTAATTCTCTCAATTGCTATATGTTCCAGCAAATGTCCATATGTTTCAATTGCTTGCTTCGTTTTCGTCTCTAAAGAAAAACCTAACGTACTTACGAACCGAATACCACGCATCATTCGCAGGGCATCTTCTTGAAACCGATCCGCAGCATTTCCCACTGTCACAATTTCTCTCTTTTGAATCGCTTCCTGTCCAGCAAATAAATCAACCATTTTTCCTTCTTCTGTCATTGCAATTGCATTCATTGTGAAATCACGACGTTTTAAATCCTCTTCTAATGAACGAACAAATTGAACACTACTAGGTCTTCGAAAGTCTTCATATTCACTCTCTGTTCGAAAAGTGGTTACCTCATAAGGCTCACCATTTTCTACGACAATTACAGTTCCATGTTCAAGACCAACAGGAACATGTCTTGGAAATATAGCCATCACTTCTTCTGGTAAAGCAGATGTCGCAATATCAATATCTCCAATCGGCCTATCGATAATAAGGTCTCTTACGCTTCCACCGACAAAGTAAGCCTCATGCCCTTGTTGCTTTAAAGTCTCAATAATAGAACTAGCTTTTTTAAATCTTTCCATTTTTGTCATCCCTTAGTACATCATAGTAAATCGTTTCATATTGTGAGACGATTTTTTCAGAGCGAAACTGCTCGTAAACACTTTCTCTTGCTCGCTCTCCCATATTACGGTGAAGTTCTTCATCCTTTAATAGCTGAATGGCTTGATCTGCCACTCCTGTTGTATCGCCAACTTCACATAAATATCCTGTATCACCATGTTGAATGACTTCTGGAATACCTCCAACCCTTGTTCCGATACAAGGTACACCACACGCCATCGCTTCTAATAAAACAAGACCAAAACTCTCCTTCTCTGATAAAAGCAACATTAAATCACTCATCGCAAGTAGTTCTGCAACATTATCTTGCTTCCCTAAGAATAAGACGCGATCTTCAATATGTAAATTTTTCACCAACTGTAAAATCGTGCAAAATTCTGGTCCATCTCCAACAAGAAGCAACTTCGCATCTACTTCTGTAACAATTTTAGCGAATGCCTGCACAACATCTTGCACACGTTTCACTTTACGGAAGTTTGAAATGTGAATGAGTATCTTTTCACTCTCACTTATACCGTATTCTTTCTTTAATTGGGTCATATCACGTTTGAAATATACACGTTCGTCTATAAAGTTATATACCGTTTGAATGTCTTTATTTGGTTTTACAAGCTCATGCGTTTCGCTAATTAATGAATGCGAGACAGCCGTCACAACATCAGATTGCTCAATACCAAAACGAATTAAATTATTTAGCGAAGGGTCGGATCCTAACACAGTAATATCTGTTCCATGCAAGGTTGTAACAATTTTAATACGCTCTCCAATCATTTGTTTTGCTAAATAAGCACAAATGGCATGTGGTATTGCGTAATGCACATGTAAAATGTCTAGGTTTTCTCTTTGTGCAACCTCTGCCATTTTACTCGCTAACGCTAAATCGTATGGTGGATATTGAAATACAGAGTATTGATTTACCGTCACTTCATGAAAATAAATGTTTGGATACACTTTATTTAACCGGAATGGTAAACCCGATGTAATAAAATGAATTTCATGCCCGCGTTCCGCTAATTGCTTTCCTAATTCTGTTCCAACAACTCCAGAACCACCTACAGAAGGATAACATGTAATACCTATTTTTAATTTCATTTACATCCCCCTATTAAATCAGCATGTAATAAAACCGGTTTCTTACTCATAAACCCTTCGGCATATAAAACTCCAACTTCTTTTCCAAACATTTTCTCACGGGCGACTACAGTTTCAACGTAACCTTCTGTTAACGGCGTTTTCACACCATCACTCCCTGTTGAAAACTGACTTTCATACGCTTCTAATGCTTCCACCTTTTGCGATACGTATTCACTAATATCTATACAAAAATTCGGTTTATGAAAACCATTAATCATATAATGATAAAAAGACTCCACACGATGTGGTGGAACCTCTGGCATATATTTGCGAATTCCCGCTGAAAAAATAGCTTCTTCCACAAGTTTTGCACAATTTGCATGATCTGGATGACGATCTTCATAATACGGCGCAAAAACTAGTTTTGGTTTATATGTACGAATTACCTTTACAATTTCACGTATATACTCTTCTTTCATATACAAACCACGGTCTGGCATCGCTAAATTTAGTCTCGTTTTTACTCCCATTATACGAGCTGCCGCCTTCGCTTCTTCTTTTCTTAACTCTATCGTTCCGTTAGAAGAAAGATCAGCTTCTGTTAAATCACAAATACCTACTTCATACCCTTGCTTCGTATATTTAGCAATGGTACCCGCCATGCCGATTTCAACATCATCGGCATGGGCACCAAACGCTAATATATGTAATCCACTCATAATTGTTCCCCTCATTTTCTTAACTTGCGGTAATCTAAATCTCCTCGCTCTAATGCGTGCATTAACATTTCAGCACTTGCCATATTCGTCGCAAGTGGAATTGCATATACATCACATAAACGAAGCAATGCATTCACATCCGGTTCATGCGGTTGTGCTGTTAATGGATCGCGGAAGAAAATTACCATGTCTAAATCATTTTTTGCAATCATTGCACCAATTTCTTGATCGCCGCCAAGAGGACCAGATTGATATCTTGTTACAACTAAGCCGGTCGCTTCCATAATACGAAGTCCTGTCGTTCCTGTTGCAAATAATTCATGTTGTTCAAAAATTGGTTTATATGCGTATGCAAACGAAACCATGTCGTCTTTCTTTTTGTCATGTGCGATTAAGGCAATTTTCATCCGTTGTCTCCCCTTTAGTCGATAATATTTTCTAAACCGTACACAAGATGATCTAGATTCATTACTGTCTCAATTGATAGTTTTACACCAGACATAAATGATGCACGATTGAATGAATCATGACGAACTGTTAACATTTGTCCGTCTCCACCAAACATTACTTCTTGGTGTGCAATAAGCCCTGGTAAACGTACACTATGAATATGAATGCCGTCTACATTTGCACCACGAGCCCCTTCTAGTTGCTCTACTTCATTTGGATGACCTTGCTGCTTTGATTCACGATTTTGACGGATTAATTCTACTGTTTTTACCGCTGTACCAGATGGTGCATCTAGTTTTTGATCATGATGCAATTCAATTACTTCAACATCTTGGAAGTATTTCGCTGCCATTTGTGAGAATTTCATCATAAGAACTGCACCAATTGCAAAGTTTGGAGCGATAATTGTTCCTACTGCTTTTTCTTTCGCAGTCTCGGTTAATTGTTTTAGCTCTTCTTCTGTAAATCCAGTTGTACCAATAACAGAACGAAGTCCACGCTCAACTGCTAGTGTAACGTGTTGTTTCCCAACTTCTGGCGTTGTTAAATCTAACAACACATCTGCTTCTACTTCCTCTAAACAAGTATGTAAATCTGCGTAAATAGGTGCATCTAGCGCTGGCATTCCCGGTAAATCAGAGATTTTCTCTCCACCATGCTTATAATCCACTGCTGCTACTAAATTAAAATGTTCCGTTCTTTCCATAAGAAGAACTGCTTCATGTCCCATACGTCCTCTTGGTCCAGCGATAATTACTTTAATTTCTTTCATTATTCTTTCTCTCCCTCATCAATACGTGTCCAGCGATCTTTATCGCGAGTATTAAATTTATTCATTACAATGTTATGTGCTGTTTCTAAATCAATATTTAAACTATTTGCCATACAAATCATAACAAATAATACATCTCCAAGCTCTTCTTCAATACTACGTTCTTTTTCAGTTGTTTTCTTCGGTTTCTCACCATAATAATGATTCACCTCTCTTGCAAGCTCCCCCATTTCTTCCGTTAAACGAGCCATCATTGCAAGTGGACTGAAATAACCTTCTTTAAACTGACCAATATATGCATCAACTTCTTTCTGCATATCCTTCATCGTTTTCGCTTCCATACAATTCACCTCTAATCCTTCCTCTTTCATGTTAGCCAATTCATCGCGATTTGACAAATATTATTCCCCGCTAAACACCTATTTGCGACCCTTTTTGGGAAAGATTATAATAAAGTGAAACTTCTTTTGCGTTTTTGGCAAAAAATCAACCAGAACCAATCGATTTTTATAACCTTCACTATTTTCACTAGCAACTAGAAATTACTTATCATTATGTTTTACCGTTTCAGCGGAGCAATGCCATTTACATAATTAGGGGGATTTCTATATGACATCAAATTTGAAGATTCGAAATATCATTTTTATTTTAATCGGTTCCGCTATTTTTTCTTTCGGTATTGTGAATATCAATATTGAAAATCACCTTGCAGAAGGTGGATTTACCGGTATTACACTATTATTGTATTTTCTATTTAAGTTTGACCCTTCTTATTCAAACTTAATTTTAAATATCCCTATATTTTTTATTGGTTGGAAGTTACTTGGAAGAGCGACATTTATATATACACTAATCGGCACCTTTAGCGTATCTTTATTTCTATGGATTTTTCAGCGTTACGAAGTTCTCAACTTACATGTAAACTTACAAAATGATATGACACTCGCAGCTTTATTTGCTGGGGCATTTATTGGTATCGGTCTTGGGATCATATTTAAATACGGCGGAACTACTGGCGGTGTAGATATTATTGCGAGACTCGCTCATAAATATGTTGGCTGGAGTATGGGGAAAACGATGTTTATGTTTGATGCTATCGTCATTATCGTCTCTATCCTTACCTATTTATCATATCGCGAGGGTATGTATACGTTAGTTGCTGTTTTTATCGGGGCGAAAGTCATTGATTTTATGCAAGAAGGAGCCTATGCAGCAAAAGGAGCAACTATTATCTCCGATAAAAACGATGAAATTGCTGCTAAAATTTTATCTGAGATGGAGCGCGGAGCGACCTTTTTAAAAGCTGTTGGATCGTATACAAAAGTGGAACGGAACGTATTGTATTGCGTTGTGGCTAAAAATGAAATCGTGAAATTAAAAAATATTATTACTTCTGTAGATCCTCATGCATTTGTTGCAGTAAGTGACGTACATGATGTAGTTGGTGAAGGTTTTACGTTGGATGAAAATAAAAACCCATTACATACATAAACACAACTAGAAAAGCTTTTTAGCTTTTCTAGTTTTTTATTACGTATTGCTTAAGTTTCTCTAAATCCTCATAAATAAGCTCCAATAAGCCCCGATTATAAAAAATGGAAGCAGGATGGAAGGTCGGAAAAATATGATATTCTTTCTCTGACCATGTAAATTCTGCACTTTGCATATCCTTTAATTTTTGAATGGGCTGTTTTAATAATTGTCCGTGCACATCTGTAATCTTTTTATCTTTTCCTGCTAAACGTTGAAGACCGATATTGCCAAGCGTGAAGATAAGCTTCGGATTTATTTTCTCTAATTCATAATCTAACAACGGTGCATGGGCAACTATTTCTCCTTGATTTGGCGTTCTATTATACTTTTTTTGTATGATTTCACCATTTCGTTCTTTTTTCTCTCGCCACTTATAAGGTCTACTCCGAACAGCACTCGTAATATATACTTCTTCCCTTGTAACGTGAATACGTTCTAAAAAACCCATTAATTGTTTTCCGGCTCTCCCGCTAAACGGAATCCCATTATGAATTTCTGTTTCACCAGGCGCTTCTCCTAACAACATAAATTTCGGATTTTCAGGGCCTTGTCCACTTAAAAAACCTTCTAATTGATAAGGAGCACTACGCTCCTTCACCTGTTTTACTAAATGGTCTGGATATTTCATTTCCCCACCGCCTTTCCGCATTACTTCTATTATTTCTATTTGCAATACATTATATAATTCAATCCACAAAACAAAAAAGACTATCAAAATTGATAGTCTTTAGTCGTCGCTACGCTGCATACCAGTATAAATTAATACGAGACGTAATAATTCAAATACCGCTACGGCTGCAGCTGCTACATATGTTAATGCTGCCGCATTTAATACTTTACGAGCTTGGCCATATTCATCTGTTGATACGATTCCTAACGCTTCAATTTGTTGCATCGCACGCTTTGATGCATCAAACTCAACTGGTAATGTAACGAGTTGGAACACAACACCTGCTGCCATTAAAATGATACCTAAAAATATCATGTTGGCCATCGATGCAAAAATACCGATCATAATAAATATCCAAGAAATATTTGAACCAAAGTTCGCAACTGGCACTAACGAATGACGAATACGCATAAAGTTATAATCTTTTGCATCTTGAATTGCGTGTCCTACTTCGTGTGCTGCAACTGCTGTACCAGCAACTGAATGACCGTAATAGTTATCTGTTGATAATCGAACTGTTTTGGCAGTTGGATCATAATGGTCTGATAAATGACCTGGTGTTTCTTCTACAGCTACGTTGTATAATCCATTTTCATCTAAGATTTTCCGAGCCACTTCTGCTCCTGTCATACCTGATGTTGAATAAACTTGTGAATACTTGCTATAGGCACTACGTACTTTTGACTGTGCATACAACGGTATGATCAAAATGATCGCGAAGTAAATTAAATAAAACATCATGAACCTCCATTGAAGTTTTAATTATAGTACTTCTCATTCTATTTTCTTCTGCCACCATTGTCAATGAATAAACCTTACAATCCGAATCTTTATTTATTACATTATCTATTCTTAGAATGTACATTACTTTTTCTTTTTTCTCTCTCTCCTTTATACTTTCTCCACCCAACATAAGTTAATGTGAATAAAATAAGACCTCCAGTAATTGTCATAAACCAAATGAGAGAAGGTGCAATTTCATCTTTTTTTACTGTATGAAATATTTTGTGCAAATCTCCTTTAATGATTCCTAATTGCATTTGCCCACCTTTTGTTTTTAACATAACGTTACGAAATTCATCTAAATAAGATAAATGGGCATTTACACGCTGCACTTCATTTTCTGGCAAGGCAATCATTAAGCTTGGATAAATAATATTAAATTCATGTAAAAATGTGTTTAACGTTTGTTGAAACTGTCCCGTATCTTCTTTTTTCATCGCTTTTTCCATTTGAGAAAAGGCATCCATTACTTTTCCTTCTCTTTCCATCCAAAGTGGTTGATATTTCGATACTTGCGCATCGACAGCGAGCTGCAGGGCTAACACATTATCAATTTTAACTTGTTTCCTTACATCTTCTTCCGCGAGAGATTGTTTCGCCTTGTCGTAAGCTAAAGAAATAACTCTAACTTGATCTGGCGTTACTTCCTGCTTCTTTTCATTCCCCTTTATTACAAACTGCTCCGAGAAATGTTGCAGTACTTGTACTGCTTTTTCATCTTCATTACGCTTCACTAATTGTAATGAGTCATCTAACAACCCTGTTAGTTCACTCCACTCCTCAGCATATATACGTAACGGAAACATGATAATTAGAAATGCAATCAGTCCAATTAATGTTCTCTTCATCACGGTCCCCCCTATAACTACTAGTACAAAATATGTTAATGTGGACAAGAATAGAACAGAACTGGACCGAAAAATATATTATCGTTTTACAAACAAAAAAAATTCTCTTTAAACAGAGAATTTTTCTTTTGAAATCCTTTTCTTTTTTACGAAATATTTATACAAGCTATAACAAATTATGCTACCACATAAAATAAATAATAAAATAGCACACGCTGCATGCATAAAAAACTCTTCTGGTAACATTAATATAATCGGATCCTTCTCAGGATCAAAAACCCAATAATCATTACTGAATAAAAGCTTATGGAATATCACAAAACTCTTTTCAAAATTAATAACAATCGGTAACATTAACGCTATTGGAAAAATGATTGTTAAAATAGATCCATGTAGTAAAAACTTTTCATTTTTCTTTTTTAACAAATACATGCCGCCTACTATTGCAATTATAATTGTCGCATACATTACATATTGAATCTTTACTAAAATGTTTTTCACATCTACAAAATGAACACGGCCATTTGTAGACATATCTAGTGTTGGCAAATGTAATGCTCCGTCATAAAATGGCGATAAATATGTGATAAGCACATCATAATTTCTTTTAATATCATCCTTCGTCATATCTGCTAAATCTGGAATGTTCAAAAAATCAATTTCAAAATAATATAGCCATTTTCCATATACAACCGCCGTTGTTGCGAGTGCAAATATAGAAAATGCTATGCTATATGAAACAATTATCGTAATCAATCGATCCAATATTTTTGTACCACTCGTATTTTTCTTCATTTTCTCCCCCTACATATTCTAACTATCATAAAGAAAACTGTTTTCGATTCTCACGTAAGCAATAATAATATGTCATACAAAGCACAGCAATGCTTAACCAGAACGTAAAATAACCAATTTCTCCTACAAACAAATGCATAATTCCGTATCTCGGCATTTGCCAGAACAAATAATCAATTGCATCATTATGTAATGTCCATATAGCGGCTACCGCAAAATGCCATTTTTTTATACGGTAAAACGGTGCATATAGCACTGCTTGTACTGCCATCGCAAAATGCGAAAGCATTAACATATACCCGATAAGGCCAATAGGACCTTTTACATAGATCATAACCCCATTTAAAACAACAGCCCATATACCATATTTTATTAAAGTAACAATCGCTAGCGCCTCTATTAATCCCCAATTTCTCTTTATTAAAAAAGCGATTAAAACAAAGACAAAAAAAAGACTTGCCATAGGACTATCGGGTACAAACGGCCAAAATATAGGTAAAGTTTCTTTTAATTGATTTCCATACCATATGAATCCGTATATTGTACCTAATATGTTAACAACTAATAAAAATAATAATACGGAGCGTTGCCTTAACATTGCATACAAGTAAACCAAGCTGTATGTCCAACACCTTTCATTCTTTCATCAAACTCTACTCTATTATATAGTAAACTTTCTATCATCAAAATAAAAAGCTGACTACAAATTTTGTAGTCAGCTTTTTATTATTTTTTATTATACTTTGCAACGAATTCCGAAAGCTTCTTCAGTTCCTCATCTGTACCTTTAAATACACCTTTAGGCATGGAACCTTTTCCCTCTTTCGCAATTTTAGCAATTTCTTCTGGCTTCAAAGTTAAATTTTGCAGTGCTGGTGCTGCTGCGCCGCCCTGTAAATTGTCACCGTGACATGTTAAACAAGTATTTTTTTGCATTAATTTATAACCGTCATCATTTTTATCAACTGGTGCTGTTTTTACAATTGCTCCTTGTTTTTTTGCAGCTTCCCAGTCGTGGTGTGCTACAGATTCCCAAGTTAAAAAGATAATCGATGCAACTGCTAAAAGCATAAATCCCGTTGCTACAGGACGCTTCAATGGGCGTCTTTCTGGGCCTCGATCAAGAAATGGAGCTAACAGTAATGCGCCAAACGCAATCCCTGGCATAATGAACGCTCCAATTACAGTAAATGAGCCAGAAGCATAAGAATACTTTAATAACTGATACAAGAATAAGAAATACCAATCTGGAAGTGGTATATACCCAGCATCAGTTGGATCCGCCATTCTTTCAAGCGGTGACGGATGCGCCACTGTTAAACATAAATAACCGATTAAAAAAACTGCACCAACCATCCATTCTTTTAACAAGAAGTTCGGCCAAAATGCTTCTGTTTTCCCTGGGTATTCCGAATAGTCTTTTGGAATATTTGGTTTCCGAGCTACTGGTACCCGAGAATCTCCTACAAACTTCATCCCTTTGCCGCGATGCATAATCTCCCTCCTTTAGTTCTTTCCCCTTTAATTTAGCAATCTCTTATAGTGGACCGGAAATACCTTGTTTGCGAATCATGATGAAGTGGAAGGCCATTAAACCTAGAAGTGCTGCTGGTAAGAAGAAGACGTGAATAGCAAAGAAGCGAGTTAATGTTTGAGCGCCAACAATTTCGGAATGACCAGCGAGTAATGTTTTAATGTAAGGACCAATGAGCGGCGTTTGCTCTGCAATTTGAATCCCTACTTTCGTAGCAAATAACGCTTTCATATCCCACGGTAATAAATATCCGGTAAAACCAAGACCTAACATAACAAAGAAAATAAGAACACCAACAATCCAGTTTAGCTCACGAGGCTTTTTATACGCACCCTGGAAGAAAACTCTAAGTGTATGTAAAAACATCATTACAATGACGAGACTAGCACCCCAGTGGTGCATACCACGAACAATTTGCCCATATGCAACTTCATTTTGCAAATAATAAACCGATTCCCAAGCATTTTTAATATCAGGCACATAATACATCGTCAAAAACATTCCAGATAAAATTTGAATTACAGTAACGAAAAAGGTAAGTCCGCCAAAGCAATAAACGAATGCAGAAAAGTGATGTGCCGGGTTTACATGTTCAGGTACTTCATGATCAGCGATATCACGCCATATTGGTGTAATATCTAACCTTTCATCTACCCAATCATAAATTTTATTTAGCATCTACTTTGCACCCCCTCTTGGCTTCGCTTTTCCTAAGTACAGCGTTCCATCTTTCACTTTAGATTCGTATACATCAAGTGGAGCAAGGGGCGGCGTGCCTTTAATGTTTATCCCGTCTTTTGTGTAACGGCCCCCGTGACATGGACAAAAGAATTGATTCGGATGTGCTTTGTCCGAATTCCAGTTCACTGTACATCCTAAATGTTTACATACTGGAGAGAACGCAACAATGTCTCCGCTTTCATCTTTATGAACCCAAGCTGATTTTGGCTCTTCGGACTTGTACCAACCATCAACCTGCTTCACCTTAAAGTCGAAACGTTTCGGCTCTGTTGTAATATCCTTTACTTGTGCAACAGCAACCATATCCGTTCCCGCTTCTTTTCTTAACACCGGATCAAGCGCAAATCGCGTCATCGGCATTAAAATACCCGCTGCCATAAAGCCTCCTACCCCTGTAAGGGTGTAATTTAAAAACTGTCTTCTTGACACACGATGTTCTTTCTCGCTCACGAAAATTTCCCCCCTCTATCAGAAATTGTCCCCTCGTGATAAATTATATAAAAAATAAAAACTAGGACACTATCATGATATAATACGCTCATGCACAGGTCAATATCATACTACTCATAATAATAAGAACTTTCTGTTTATTATTATTTTCCCCATTTTTCTTCTAACATTACCATTATATTTTTTATATGTGCATGAATCACTTCTCTTTTCGCTTGATCACTAAATTGTTCTAACGCTAATGAAGGAAACCAAAATAAATCTCCCTGCAATTCTTGCATATCTTCTTTCCATGAAAAATCACTTGTAACATAAGCAATATGCTTAAAACCTTGCTTTTTCAAATGATTTGTCCATTCTTGCAAACGACCTTTTTCGTTTTTTTGACTTTCTACCAGATACGTAAATGCAGGTAATAAAAGCACTCTTCCTTTATATTCTCTTTCTAGCTCCATACTCAACAATTCGATAAATTCCCCTTGTTCTACTACCATTTTCATTTCTTTCGCTGCTGAAATTGATAAAAGTGGTATAACACCCGTATCTACATATTCTCTTGCTTGCTCAAACTGTTCCACATCTTTTACAATCCATTTCAAATGTCTTCCCTCCCCCGTCTATAAATGACAGAACTTTCACTTTATATATATTAAACCATACTAAAAGAGGTAAAAAAAGAAAAACTACCTATATTAAGGTAGTTTTTCTTGAAAAAGTCTGAAATTTGTAAAATTTTATGAATCCAAATGAATTCTATAACATCTTTAACTCCGCTGTTAACCTATGAAACGCTTCCTTATCTTGCTTATCCAGCGCTTCATCAATTTGTTTCAAAAGACGTTCTCTTCTAAAAGAAAATACACTTTCTTCTAAAAACCTTTCTGCAAGTAAACGATCTTTTTCATTTACTTCAATGTGCTTTGGTAAATATGGGTTTTCTTCTAATACAGCTACGTAATTGGCATTTTGAAACGATGATTTAAAATTGAGTTGAATATAAATATCCTCATCTCGATTTAAACGAATATCATGAAACGATTTTTCAGCATCTGTTGTCATAACATTTTGTTTAAAAAAGTGAAACGGTGTGTCTTTTACACAATTCGCGGACATTACTAAGCCACGCGGACAATATTTTGCATGCTCTACGAAGTGGACTTTATGCATCAATTGGTCGTGACTCATTAAATAATTCAAAATCCATACACATTCACGCTGTTTCAGTTGGTAATTATTCAAAAACCATTTTACAAAATCCTTCTTCTCGTTTACAGAAACAGGGGTATTCATAGCAATTAAGTCCCTCCTCTGTCTTTCTCTTTTCTTTTTAGATTCAAGAAGCGGTATTCAGTTTCCTTCCAACTTATGAAAAATCCTCTAAATTATATAACAATTCTTCAATATGAATTTGTGTCGGGTCTAGTTGTATTAACTGAGTAAATACTTCTTTCGCCTCTTTTCGCATACCTTCTTCCAATAAGAAATAACCGTACTCTTCCAAGAAGTCTGGATGATTCTTAAAAGAAGTATATGCACTTTCATAGTGTTTTAATGCATCAGAATACATTTCTAATTGTTTTTTTGCAAACGCAAGATCCCAAAGTAGTTGTGTATCTGATTCTCCGCTATCGATAGCACGCTCTACAACGGCAATTAGCTCTTCATACTTTTCTTGTTCCTTTAAGATATATGCATATTTTAATGTTGCACCTAAATGTCCTGGATCTAACTCAAGCGCTTTTTGAAGCACTTCCTCTGCTTCCGCTATTTTCCCTAATTTCGCTGCAATGTTCGCTAATTCTACATAGAATGGTACAGAAAGTTCATCTACTTTAATTCCTTCATGAAGTGTTTCATAGCTTTCTTGAAGCATTCCTTCTTTTTCATAGCTTTTCGCTAAATACATGTAAAGAGATGCATACTCAGGATCTAATTCTTTCAGTTCTTGCCAAGCACCAATTGCTCTTTGGTATTCTTCACCTTGGTATAACGTGAATGCATATCCAAATAATGAGTGAATATCTTTTTGTTCCTCTAAACCTGCTTCGTAGTAAGAAATCGCCTCTTCCCAATTTCCAATGGCACTTAACGTTTCTCCAAGGCGCAGTGCAATGACAACACCACCCATTACTTTATGCTCCGCTAATAGCGACTCATAATAAGTAATTGCCTTTTGTTCTTCACCTTTACTACTATATAACTCTGCTAATCCAAACGTAATGACAGGCTCGTCAGGCATCATTTCTTTCGCCTTTAATAGTTTTTGTTCTGCTACATCATCAAAACCTTGCATTTGGAATAAATCCGCAACTAGTAATAATGATTGAACATATAAATCATCATTTTCTGGAATATCATGAAGCACTTCAATTGCTTCATCTTCTTTGTCTAGATCAATATATAATTCTGCTAAAAATACAGTGAATTCACTTTCTTCTGGATACAATAAACGCAAATCTTCTGTAATAGCTAACGCTTCATCCGTAAATCCAAGTGTATGATAATAGCGAGCGATATCATACTTCTCTTCATCATTCGCAATTTTTAATTGTTCTTTTAATAATTGTAATCCTTTTTCCGCTTCACCATTTTCAATATATGAAACAGCTTGTTCAAACTTTTGCATAAACGTCTCCTTTAATTCTAAAAAATATTCTTTTCTGTTCATTTCCCCCGCTATTAACGGGCAGGAAGACCCCACCTCAAAATTCAGCTAGGGCAAAGAAGTTAGTTTTGGGGGCAACTGCCCGTAAAAGCCCGATTGGTGTGGGCTAATAATCAGCGGGGGATAAACATCCCCCCACTGATTAAAGTTTCACTTTATCATAAGCAACTCATTGTTAGAACGCAACCTTTAGAATGAGCATGCTTCTTCTTACAGAGTAGTTAATTGTTCAAAGGTTCGGATATGATACCGATACCTTCTTATCTTCTTCTATTGTACCGCTTTCTTTTATGACCGTGCAAATAACTTCTCCCACTAATTATCGAGCCATACCAATCTTGATTTACAGAACAACTTAATTACTAAACTTCAACTTTTTTAATGCGATAAAAAAGACTCCTCTAATAGGAGCCTTCACAATCTCTTAAGAATATGTTTCCTCTTTCTGTACTTGCTCATTTACAAGTTCTTTCAGTAACTCTATAATTTCATCATTTTCTTCTTTCAAACCGACAGTAATACGAATGCCATCATCGATACCAAATGCAGCACCAGAACGAACAATATATCCTTTTTTCATTAATCGTTCAAAAGCTTCATTACCAGGAATACCGAGTTTTAAGAAAATGAAATTTGTTTGAGATGGATAATAGAATACGTTATATTCCTTACAAAATGCGTAATATTGATGTAATCCTTCTTCATTCTTTTTCACACATTCTTGTAAAAATGCTTGATCTTCTAATGCAGCAAGTGCTACAGATTGCGCTACAGTCGATGTATTAAACGGTAACCTCGCTACTTCTAGCTGCCCGATTAACTCCGTATTACCAACTGCATATCCGATACGGAAAGCAGCTAGACCATATGCTTTTGAAAACGTACGCAATACCATAAGATTTTCATACTTTTCAAGAAGTGGTAATGTTTGCGGATAGTCTTCTGCTCCCGCATATTCATAATATGCTTCGTCCATAATAACAAGCGCTGACTTAGGAACTGATTCTAAAAATGAAAGTAATTTTTGTTTTTCTACATATGTACCTGTCGGATTATTCGGGTTACAAATCCATACAATCTTCGTTTGATCATCTACTTGCTGTAACATCGCATCTAAATCGTGAACGCCATCTTTAAGTGGTACTTCACGAACTTCTGCTCCTTCAATAACAGCATGGTGATGGTATTGTGAGAATGTTGGATTCGCCATTACAACATTTGTTCCTTCGTGTAGTAACGCACGACTAATCATTTGAATAACTTCATCTAATCCACTACCAAATAACAGTTGTTCCGCTTTAACACCTAAATGTTTTGCTACTTGTGTCCGAAGTTCAAAGGCATGTCCATCTGGATAAAGAGCGTATTGACTCGCTAAAGAAGTTAATGCTTCTGTTACGCGTGCTGAGCAACCGAATGGATTTTCGTTCGATGCTAATTTCACAATTTTTGATAATCCATATTCCCTTTTTACTTCTTCAATATTTTTCCCAGGTACATATGCTCTCAAAGTTAACAATTGCTCTTTCACTCTCATTTTTCTTCCCCCAGTCGTTTTATTCAATTCGATTACAATACGGTTATACTCCCTTACTATAATCGTTTATCATAACTGTCACTATTACGAAAATGCTTCTAAATAGGCTCTCCATAGCTGTTATCTACTTCTTATACCCATATCCTTTTGAAATGCCTCTAACGCAATATGAACAGTCTCATCAGGAATAGATACGACATTCACTACCCCATATTCCTGCATAAGTACCATATGAATTGTTCCTGCATTCGCTTTCTTATCTTGTTTCATCAACCCGACGAGGCGTTCTACACTTAAATCACTTGGCATTTTTGGATAGCCGTACTTCAAGAACCACTGCTTCATCTCTTCATAAGCAAGATTTACCTTATACACTTGTTCACTTAAGAATATAGCAAATAACATTCCAACCGCTACTCCGTCACCGTGAGTAATATTTCCATATCCTAGTTCTTTTTCTAGAGCATGGCCTAACGTATGTCCAAAGTTTAAATGTGCACGTACGCCTTTTTCTGTTTCATCTTGCGCTACAATGTTTGCCTTTACAGGAATCGCCTTCGTTAATATGTGGATTAATTTCTCATCACGAAGATCTGCTAATGTTTGCACTTCTTCTTTTAGCCAATAATATAGCTTTACATCACCAATTAGAGCATGTTTTATCACTTCTGCATAACCTGAGCGCCACTCTTTTTCAGGAAGAGACTGTAAAAACGGCGTATGATATACAACTGCTTCTGGTTGATGGAATGCACCTATCATATTTTTACCTAACGGATGATTGATTGCTACTTTCCCACCTACCGCGCTATCGTGAGCTAATAAAGTAGTGGGAACTTGAACAAAGCGAATTCCACGCATAAACGACGCAGCAACAAAACCAGCTAAATCTCCAATCATCCCGCCTCCAAGTGCGATAATTAAAGAATTTCTATCTAATTTATTTTCAAGAGCTGACGTATGAGCCGCATAGAAATTTTCAAAGGACTTCTCTTTTTCACCACTCGGTACAACGAATGAAAATACTTTTTGATCTATTTGCAACGCATCTACAACTGTCTGTAAATGTAAAGGTGCAACAGCCTCATCTGAAATAATCATAATGTTTGATACAGATGGCTGCATGTTTTGAACGATTGTTGTCAAATGTGACAACGATTCTTTTCCTACATGTACATCATATTCTTTTGATTTCGTTTGAATATGTATGTTTTCCATTAAAATCCCCTCGCATATTCATTATGTTTCTCAATATTTTCACGAATAAGGTCCATACGATCTAATCCAAATTGTTCTATTAAAGCTGTCGCTAATTCCCAAGCTACAACCGCTTCCGCAACGACACTAGCTGCTGGAACAGCACAACTATCTGAACGTTCAATACTTGCTGTAAAAGGCTCTTTCGTATCAATATCGACACTTTGAAGAGGTTTATATAGTGTAGGTATCGGTTTCATCACTCCGCGCACAACAATTGGCATTCCAGTCGTCATACCGCCTTCTAAACCACCCGCGTTATTTGTTCTTCTTGTATATCCATGCTCTTCATCCCACAAAATTTCATCATGAACTTCGCTACCCGGTCTATGTGCTGCTTCAAAACCAATTCCAATCTCGACCCCTTTAAAGGCATTAATGCTCATTATTGCGGCTGCTAATTTTGCATCTAGTTTTCGATCATAGTGCACATAGCTGCCTACTCCAATTGGCATTCCTTCCACAATTACTTCCACGATGCCACCGATTGAATCACCATTTGATTTCGCATCATCAATTGCTTTTATCATTTGATTACCAGCTTCTTCATCTAAACAGCGTACAGGTGATGCTTCTGTAATACTTTTTAATTCTTCAATTGAACGATACGTAGTCTCTTTAGCCTGTACACCTCCAATTTCAATTACATGGCCTGCTACTGCAATACCAAGTTCCGCTAACACTTTTTTTGCAACCGCACCAGCAGCAACACGTACTGTCGTTTCGCGTGCCGAAGAGCGTTCCAGTACATTTCTCATATCTCTATGACCATATTTAATCGCACCATTTAAATCAGCATGTCCAGGTCTTGGTTTTGTTACTTTCCTTTTCATTTCTTTTTCTTCTTGTTCCGTTAACGGCTCTGCACCCATAATTTTTGTCCAATGTGCAAAATCACGGTTTTCAACAACAAGTGCAATTGGAGAACCTAATGTCTCTCCATGTCTAACACCACTTACAATTTGCACTTGATCTGTTTCAATTTGCATGCGTCTACCACGCCCATATCCCTTTTGCCTTCTAGCTAACTCTTCATTTATATCATCCGCTACTAATGGTAGTCCGGCTGGAACACCTTCTATAATCGTTGTAAGTTGTGGACCATGAGATTCACCAGCTGTAATATATCGCATACGTTATTCCTCTTTTCGTATATGTATTTATCTCGCTATATTAAGCAATAATTTTATCTTTCATTACTCTAAAAATATGAAAGAGTTATTCATACATCAGCCATTCGCTTATTCTCCGATAGGCCTTTACTTTACATATCAATATATCATAACAGCTCTAACTTCGTAACTAATAGAAATAAAAAAAGTGCAAGAAGAATACCCCTATTCTCCTTGCACTTTCTACTATTATCACAGTGATTAAAGCGTTTACAAATTATTTCAAAATAATTAGTAAATCCATTCATTCATTAATTTTGAGTAGTCAACTAATTCTTCTTCCTTAAAGAAAATACCAATCTCGCGCTCTGCACTTTCTAACGAATCAGAACCATGGATAATGTTTTTTGCAACAGTTACACCGAAATCTCCACGAATTGTTCCAGGAGCTGCTTCATGTGGTCTTGTTTTACCCATCATGTTACGAGCTGTATCTACTACACCTTCACCTTGCCATACCATTGCGAATACAGGACCAGATGTAATAAAGTCTACTAATTCACCAAAGAAAGGTTTTTCTGTGTGCTCAGCATAGTGTTGTCCAGCGATTTCTGGAGTGACTTGCATTAATTTTGCACCAACTAATTGAAAGCCCTTCTTCTCAAAACGAGCTACAATTTCCCCAATGAAGGCACGTTGTACACCGTCTGGTTTAACCATTAGAAATGTTTTTTCCATAAAAAATCTCTCCACTTCTGAATTATGTATGTAATTGTATATCCCCACACACATATTAACACCCTTATCACAATTGTGCAATAGTTTTGAAATAGAGAGATTATTTTATTTTTTAGAAAAAACACTAAAATTTTCGTTTTCCAATATACTTTGCTACATTTTGTAATGCATACTTTGCTTGTCCACGTGGGAGTGGTTTTATCATTTCTAATGCTTTATGTAAATAACGTTCACTAAACGCAAATGCTTTATCAATAGCAGCACTATTCTTTACAGCTTCAATAATTTCTTTCATTTCGTCCGCTGTTGTATTTTCATGTACAGATCTGATTTTCTTACAAAGGATTGGATCTTCCATAGCATATAAGGCAGGAAGCGTAATGTTTCCTTGCAATAAATCGCCCCCAGCAGGTTTTCCAAGTTTCTCTTCTGTAGAAACGAAGTCTAAAATGTCATCAATAATTTGATACGACATCCCTACGAAATAGCCATACCAAAACAGACGGCTTACCGTATCACGATTAGCGCCAGCAGCAATCGCTCCTAGTTGGCAACTTGCAGCAATTAATAAAGCGGTTTTTCGCTTTATTCTTCTTAAATATGTTCTTAAATTTTGGTCATAGTTATACTTATCTTTAATTTGTTCGATTTCACCTTTACAAACTTCTAAAATGGTATGCGATAGCGCCTGATGCGCCTCTGGAATTTCAATATTCGTTATACATTCAAGAGACTTAGCGAATAAATAGTCCCCTGTATACATTGCAATACGATCTCCCCATTTCGCATTCACAGTTGCACTACCACGTCGTAAAAACGCAGCATCAATAACATCATCGTGAACAAGAGAAGCCATATGAATAAGTTCTAACGCAACAGCTACATGCTTAATTGCATCTAACTTATAATCTCCAAATTTCCCCGCAAGCAACACAAATACAGGACGAATTCGCTTCCCACCAGCTTCAATAAGTTGTAATGCCGCCTCTTCTACTAATGGCTGTTCAGAAGCAACTGCCTTTTTTAATTCTTTTTCTATCACATTAATATCCGATCGTAAAAAAGAGTACATAAGTTGTAACTTCATATTGTTCACCTTAACCTAAAACTTCTTTTTTCTATTTTGATTCTGGTTTCATGCCTAAATGCATCGCTGCTACCCCAAAAGTAAATGGCTTCACTTGCACACGTTCAAGTCCAGCTTTTTCGAACATATTAGCCAATTCTTTCATACCTGGGAATGTACTAGCAGATTCTTGTAGCCATGAATATTCTTTATAACTTTTCGCAAATAACTTTCCAAATAACGGCATGATATATTTAAAGTATAAAATATAACCTTGTCGAAAACCAATCATTGTTGGTTGAGATGTTTCTAAACAAATTACTTTTCCACCTGGTTTTACTACACGCGTCATTTCTTTTAATACGTGCATATAATCCGGTACATTACGTAAACCAAATCCAATCGTTACATAATCAAACGTGTTATCTTCAAATGGAAGTTCCATTGCATTCCCGTGCAGAAGTTCTACTTGTTTTAATTGTAACGCCTCTACCTTTTGCTTACCAACAGATAACATATTTTCGCTGAAGTCTAAACCAACAACCTTGCCCTGTTCACCCACCGCTCCAGCTAGCGCAATTGTCCAGTCCGCTGTTCCGCAACATACATCAAGCGCTTTACTACCTGGTTTTACATCCATAATGCGCATCGTCTCTTTGCGCCACGCTTTATGTCTTTGAAAACTAATTACAGAATTCATCACATCGTATTTATCAGAGATTTTCTCAAATACATCATGTACTCTTTCTTCTTTTGATTGTTGCATGCTCGTACCTTCTTCCAATGTAAAATTGCTTATGTCTTCGATGTATCTCTTAACACAGAGTTTATTTCGCTTATATCTGTGTGATTTTCTAAAAATTGATTTTCTTTCTTCCTAAGTTTCATCATCCATCCATTCATAACTGTTTCTGCATCTGCTTTATCGTTCACAATCCCTTGAACAGCTTGAAAAACAGGTGAATGTTGTTTATTAACATGTAGTTCACATTCTTTTTGGAGACGATTTTTCCCTAGTACATATGTTATAAACGGCTTCCAATGCGCTAAATGAAAATGATCACATGTTTTTTGCAACAGTGCAGACTCAATCATTACTACACTCTCCATTATGTCATCCACCGTTTTATACGCTTTTTGATATAACATTATTTTGTGTTCATTAATTTCTTTAATTCCTTCAGCAAGCGCACGAATTAAAACAATATCACGATTCATAGACAATAAGTAATAATATAACCCGCTATAGTAATCACCAGCAAGCACTGTTAACTGGCGACGCTTATGCGATTCATTCGCTTCTTCCCCTGCTTTATTTGATACTCTTTCATGTGTATCAAGCGCAATTTGCACAAGCATAATCGTCACTACATAATGCTCAATTTGTTCTATATGTAAATTTGCACCTTTTAAAGCACCATATAACAATGCGATTTTCTCTTCATCAATAAATGGTTCTTCAATATAGTTTATAAAATAAGGATGGCGTAATTTCACCATCAATTTCTCTCTTATACCCGCATACCCTCCGTAGATGTCACACACAAAAATCACCCTTGTTTTCTAATTCATAAAACTTATTATAACACATACACTCTATTTTCTATAACCAAAACTTGGCTACTCTTTCCAAACTTCTACCGAACTACATAACATCTTCTATTCTTTTAAGTAATCTTTCTATTCTCACTCTGCCTCGCTAAAACTATATCATTTATTTACAAAAAAAAAAAAAAGAAAAGCAGTTTCCCACTTTTCTTTACTTCGTTTTAATAAAAGATAAAATTTCACTACGTGCTGCAGCATCATTTTCTAGCACACCACGTACTGCTGTTGTTACTGTTTTTGCACCTGGCTTTTTCACACCGCGCATCGTCATACACATATGTTCCGCTTCTACTACTACCATTACACCATGCGGCTCTAGTACTTCCATAATAGAGTTCGCTACCGTTGATGTAATACGTTCTTGCAGTTGTGGACGACGTGCAATTGTATCTACAGTACGAGCTAATTTACTTAACCCTGTCACTTTTCCGCCTTGCGGAATATATGCAACGTGAGCAACTCCATAGAATGGAACTAAATGATGCTCACACATCGAATAAAACGGTATATCTTTTACTAGTACAAGCTCCTCATGATCTTCTCCGAACACTTTGTGTAAATGTTCTTTCGGATCTTCATGCATACCTGAGAACACTTCTGCGTACATTTTTGCAACACGCTTTGGTGTATCAAGTACTCCCTCTCGATTAGGATCATCTCCAATTGCCTCTAAAATAAGGCGTACTGCATGTTCAATTTGTTCTAAATTAACTTTTGCCATCCGCTAGCCCTCCCGAAAACCTAAAAGTGATACGAACACATTCTAGCATATTTATGTTTTTAAAAGCAAAAAGAAGAGTTTCCAAAAAGGAAACTCTTCTTCCCTGTTAATATGTAAGGATTATTTAACCGCATCTTTTAACGCTTTACCAGGTTTGAATGCAGGTACTTTACTTGCAGCGATTTCAATCTCCTCACCTGTTTGTGGGTTACGACCTTTACGAGCCGCACGCTCACGAACTTCGAAGTTACCGAATCCGATCAGTTGTACTTTATCACCTTGTTTTAAAGCTTCTAAGATAGAATCAAAAACAGCGTCTACTGCTTTTGTTGCGTCCTTTTTAGAAAGGGAACTTGCTTCTGCAACAGCATTGATTAAATCTGTCTTGTTCATGCCATTCACCTCCTCCCAAAGATAAGACTGTATAATGATCATAAAATGAGTCTTACTTTCATTTGTAGGCAATTTTTGCAAATTCTATACTACAAAGATGTAGATAAATCATTATCAACGCCTATATTATACGATTCTCCTTTATAATTCAATATTTTTAAGGAAATTGTTACTCTTAAAATGTGAAAATCTGATGAAACTTGACAATTTACAACAATATATTAGATAATAGCTGTTTATTTTCCTATTCTATATGCGAAAATTAAAAAATCCCTCTACGATGAGAGGGATTTTTTCTTATAATATAATCGCAATTAATCCGCCAGATCCTTCATTAATAATTCTTTCTAGCGTTTCTTTTAATTTATATCTCGCATTTTCTGGCATTAAAGATAGTTTCGCTTGAATGCCTTCCCGAACAATAGAACTCAGTGAACGTCCAAATATATCAGAATTCCAAATTGATAATGGATCATCTTCAAAATCTTGCATTAAGTAACGAACTAGTTCTTCACTTTGTTTTTCCGTACCAATGATTGGCTCAAACGTAGACTCCACATCTACTTTAATCATATGAATAGATGGAGCTACAGCTTTTAATTTCACACCAAATCTTGAACCGTGACGAATAATTTCTGGTTCATCTAAACTCATGTCAGCTAACGCAGGCGCCGCTACACCATATCCTGTTTGTTTGACCATACGCAGAGCATCCGCCACTTGATCGTATTCTATTTTCGCATGAGATAAATCGAGCATAAGCTTCAATAAATGATCTTTCCCTCGAATTTCTACTCCTACTACTTCTTTTAAAATTTGATCATATAATTCATCTGGTGCATATAAATCAATCTCTGCTACGCCTTGCCCCATATCAATGCCAGCTAGGCTCGCTCGATCAATAAATTCATACTGACTAAACTGCCATACGACACGGTCTACATCACGAAGACGTTTTATATCCTTCACAGTCTCTTGAACGGCTTCTTGATAACTTTGGCGTAACCAATGCCCTTCATTTAGCACCATTACCCAGCTCGGAAGGTTCACATTCACTTCTAAAACAGGGAACTCGAATAACGCCTCTCGAAGTACATTGTATACATCTGTTTCTCTTAAACTTTCAACACTCATGGCAATGACTGGGATATCATATTCTTCAGATAAGCTTTGGCGCAATTGCTCTGTATCTGGATGATACGGCTGTACAGTGTTAATGATCATAATGAAAGGTTTTCCGACTTCTTTTAGCTCATTTACGACGCGTTCTTCTGCCTCTATATAATCTCTTCTTGGAATTTCACCAATCGTTCCATCTGTTGTAATTACAACACCAATTGTTGAATGTTCTTGAATTACTTTACGTGTTCCGATTTCTGCAGCTTCATGGAATGGAATAGGTTCTTCATACCAAGGAGTATTAATCATGCGCGGGCCATTCTCATCTTCATAACCTTTCGCTCCTGGAACAGTATATCCGACGCAATCTACTAATCGAATATTCACTTCAAGACCTTCATCTACTTCGATAGAAACCGCTTGGTTTGGAACAAATTTCGGTTCCGTCGTCATAATTGTACGGCCAGCAGCACTTTGAGGTAGTTCATCCTGCGCTCTTTGACGGTCAGACTCATTTTCAATATTAGGAATAACTACAAGTTCCATAAATTTTTTAATGAATGTTGATTTCCCTGTTCGAACAGCTCCTACAACTCCAAAATAAATATCACCGCCTGTGCGTTCCGCAATATCTTTAAAAATATCTACCTTTTCCAAGTGATTCCCTCCCTCAATATTTTTGGGAATAATTCCACGTTTATAGTCAACTAATACCTTCTCTAACGTTGCCTATAATATCTGATATAATATAATGGTATTCTAGAAGTTCGAACAATATATCATATAATTTTGTCCAATTTCATATGACTATTAAAAAAATACCTTTTGTTTGCATCGCAAGTTGTGTAACATAAAAACCTTTCTTCTAGAACTTATTCACTAAAAGAAAGGTTCATGACTTATGATTTTAAAAAAATTGGTTCTCCACTCTTTACCGTATACGGTAAAGAATACGCAGGTACAAACGGAGAATCTTTCGAAAGTATATTTCGAATATCTTCCCCCTCCTTAAATTGCCCTTCATTTTTTTTCAACGCTTCATATAAGTCGATTCTATAATCAACATAAATTTCTCCCTTCTCATTAATTACAAAAGGAAGGCCTTTACCAGAATATGGACTTGTCACTTGCGGTACATCTTTATATCCAAGTTTTTTGAAATCTAATTCATACACACCATCTGAAATTACCTTTTTAAATGGTGGATATTGATGTTCATCTCGATACATCCTCAGCTTTAATGATAATTGCTGAATTTGTTCAGCCATCCTCACATCAATTAATTTTACTGTTGGGTTTGTTTCAACGTCTATTAATACGTATTGATATACTCCCCCGCTTTCATAGGCATTCCCTGGTGCTTCTTGTATGTAACGCGGAGAAATCTTTTGAAAATCGATTGGGTATTTTTGATAAATAGGCGTATTCATATCCCGCGTCTTAATTGGCAATATCCCGTCATTTTGCTCCTTAAATGTCGCAACAGCTTTTTGAACGACTTGTAGCTGATCTTCATAAGGAACAGCATTTTGTTTCATATTTTCTTTTGGATACAGACACCCTGTTAAAATGCTCATACAACAAAATATTAAAATAATATGGACTTTTTTCACTAGTAATCACCTTTTCATACTAATATAACTCGCTCCGTACCATGCCCTTTACTGCTGTACAGGACCACTAAATACAACAAGAAAAATAACAATTCCTGACACAATCATGAGGGTGTACGCTACCAATGCTGTAATCCCTTTCAAAACTTTATTCTTTATTTTATATCTGCTTAGTAAAATAAAACTTACTGCAAAAAACATAAATCCAATTGCTCCTAAAGCAAACCACATTTTTATAAGCCCTTCCGACATATACACACCCCTTTTTATTAATCTATTTTTATACTATTTTAACAAATTAAAATCTTTAAACAAATACAAAAAAGAACATTTTACTACAAATCGAGAATATGTAGTTTTAATCAATAGGTTTTTCAGCATTTTCCACCAGTCTAGATAAAAATAAAACCGAAGCGAGCATATCTCTCGCTTCGGTTGACCAAATATGCCCAAAACAGCTCTATTCCCATACTTTCATGGCTATCATATGCAATTTACAAACTCTTTGTTTCTCATATTTTATTTTTTAAACATTTTGCTTAACGAGCCAAAATCTGTCGGCATATTATTGTTAATAATCGCTTTTACAATTTGATCCTCTTGTTCTTTCGGCACTTCACGTCCTGCCATAAGAGCCACCTGATGAATCAATTGACGAAGTACAGTCTCATCACGTAAATTCGCATTTTGTACCGATGATGCTAATTTAAAAATATCTTCTTTATTCACTTTCGCTTCTTTTTCAATGTTATTAAAAATGTTGTTATCCATTCTTTTCACCCTCTCCTCAAGTTACTCTTCATCCTATGCAAAAATAAAAAAATGGTGAAAAGACCCAAAAAATAAAAAGCGACAGAAGTACAAATGTACTTCTGTCGCTTTTCTTTAAAGTAAGTCAGGTATAGCTTCCACTTCGTGTTTTCGAACACGCCCCATTAATGAGCCTACTGCATCTTTTACATTATTCCCATTGAATAGCACATCATATAAAGCAGCTGTAATTGGCATTTCTACTTCCATTTTTTCTGCCAATTCATGAGCAGCTTTCGTTGTTCTTACACCTTCGACAACCATACCCATACTTTCTAACACTTCTTCTAAAGAGTGTCCTTTTCCAAGCATATTTCCAGCACGCCAATTTCGGCTATGAACACTTGTACAAGTTACAATTAAGTCACCCATACCAGTTAGTCCAGCAAACGTTAACGGATTTCCACCCATTTTTCTTCCTAAACGAGCAATCTCCGTTAAACCACGCGTCATTAATGCCGCTTTCGCATTATCCCCTAATCCAAGACCATCAGTTATCCCAGCAGCTAATGCGATAATATTTTTTAACGCACCACCAAGTTCAACTCCAACGATATCTGGATTTGTGTATACACGGAAGTAACTATTCATAAACAAATCTTGTACTTCCTCAGCCGCTTCCATACGCTTTGCTGCAGACGTAACAGTTGTCGCTTGGCGCAACCCTACTTCTTCAGCATGACTCGGTCCAGACAGTACAACAACATCTTTAATCAAGTCCTCTGGAATTTCTTCCTCAATCACTTCCGAAATACGTTTTGACGTACCAGGTTCAATTCCTTTACTTGCATGAATCCAAGTAGTGGGGCCCGCTACATATTTCTTCATATCTTGCAGTACTTCTCTATACGCTTTCGTTGGTACTACAAGAAGTACTACATTTACATCTACTAATGCTTCTTCTAAAGAAGAGTAGGCTACGATTGTGCTTGGCAATGTAATTCCTGGGAGATATCGACTATTCTCATGTTTTGTATTAATCTCATCCATAAGTTCAGAACGATTTCCCCAAATACGTACATCATGCCCATTGTCAGCTAATACCATCGCTAACGCTGTTCCCCAGCTACCTGCTCCAACTACTGTGATTTTTGTCATAAAATCACATCCTCTCCATTAGTCTCTTGCTCTAGCGATAATGTGAATCGGTGTTCCTACAAAGCCGAATGATTCACGTAAACGATTCTTTAAGAAGCGCTCATATGAGAAGTGCAATAGTTCTGGATCGTTTACAAACACAACAAATGTTGGTGGTTTTACCGCAACTTGTGTTGCATAGAAAATCTTCAGACGACTACCATTATGCGTTGGCGTTGGATTCATCGCTACCGCATCCATAATTACATCATTTAATACGTTCGTTTGAATACGGATACTATGGCTTTCATTTACCTCATCAATAACCGGTATTAACGTTTGTGTACGTTTTCTCGTTTTTGCAGATAAGAATACAATCGGTGCGTACTCTAAAAATTGGAAATGAGCACGGATGTTTTCTTCAAATGCTTTCATTGTTTTCTCGTCTTTTTTCACTGCGTCCCATTTGTTTACAACGATCACGACAGCTCGCCCTGAATCATGAGCGTATCCAGCGATTTTTTTATCTTGTTCAATAATTCCTTCTTCACCGTCTAAAACGACTAAAACAACGTCAGAACGTTCAATCGCTCTTAGTGCACGAAGTACACTATACTTTTCTGTACTTTCATACACTTTCCCTTTTTTACGCATACCAGCTGTATCAATAATTACATAATCTTTTCCATCTTTACTATATGGTGTATCGACAGCATCACGAGTTGTTCCTGCTACATTACTAACAATTACACGCTCTTGACCAAGAAGAGCATTTACAAGTGATGATTTCCCTACGTTTGGACGTCCAATTAAAGAGAAACGAATTGTATCTTCATCATATCCGTCTTCTTCAATCTTTGGAAAATGCTGTGCAGCTTCGTCTAATAAGTCACCTAATCCTAATCCGTGTGTACCTGAAATTGGGAATGGCTCACCAAATCCTAATGCATAGAAATCATAAATGTCACTGCGCATTTCCGGATTGTCCACTTTATTTACTGCAAGTACAACCGGTTTATTTGAACGATATAATATTTTCGCA
Source organism: Bacillus cereus group sp. Bc031 (assembly GCF_027716265.1). Classification (NCBI taxonomy): domain Bacteria; kingdom Bacillati; phylum Bacillota; class Bacilli; order Caryophanales; family Bacillaceae; genus Bacillus; species Bacillus cereus group sp. Bc031. Next base: position 83,105 of record NZ_JAQFUL010000006.1, on the reverse strand, counting down.
ACTTCTTCATCAGCTGCTGTTACACCGTCACGACCATTTGTCATAAAAATGATAACATCTGCTTCATCAATTGCCACTTCAGCTTGTTGACGAATTTGTGTCAAAAATGGCTCGTCTCCAATATCAATTCCACCTGTATCAATAATGTTAAATTCATGATTTAACCATTCTCCAGCGCTATAAATACGATCGCGCGTTACACCTGGAATATCTTCTACAATTGAAACTCTCTCTCCAACAATTCTATTGAAAATAGTAGATTTCCCTACGTTCGGGCGGCCTACTATTGCTATTACTGGTTTCGGCATATACTTTCATCCTTTCAACTTGCTTCTGTTTATTATGTAAAAAACCCTTCTTTGTGCAAGAAGGGATTTGCATTCCAGAATATTTCTCAGCGTATCAAAACACCTCACATTATAACACACGTTGCTAATGTTTCACAATAATATATACATTCTCTTGTAAGCGATGCGCAATGCCATCTAGAATTGCCTCTAAATTATTTGCAACAAATTCTAACTCCTCTGTCGATTCACAAGTAAACAGAGGGGCACCACCAGCAAATTTCTCCGGAGTCGTTGTAATAACTGCAAGAATTACACTTTCTAACATCATCTCTTATCTCCCCTTCCTTTCGGGGCTTCCGATGACATATGAACAGCACTTTCTAACGTCGGCACGTTCCCTATGACACCTATTGCTTTCTCCACATCTTGATCTTGTGGTAAGACAAAGATTCCAACCCTGCCATCCTCTAAATCACGCTTTGCTAGCGGCGCAAGTGCCGGCGTACCAGAATCTCTATAAATCCCTAAAGCAACAGAAACATCATGTAAAATAGCTTGTCGTTGCCCTAAGTTTGAGATTGTCACCATCGCATCAATTGATTTCGGTCTTAAAATAAAGCCCATTCCATATTTCATAATTTCCTCTTGTCTTGCTGGCAATCCAATATTCATAATGTAAATATTATCAATATATAGCCCCGCCCCTTCAAAACGAAGTGGAACATGCTCGATATCAACAAGATCATGCAACCTCTTACCAGACATTAATGTTTTCGCGATAAAAAATGCGATGATAGCCATAACGACTCCAGCAATCCATGAACGGAACCCTATATAAGCAAACGTCGTTACAAACGACGTTAACATCGCCAAATAGTTGCGACTTTCAAAAACTAATGCAATTCCTTCAATATATGTATTCCCACGTGGTACAAGCTCATAACCATCTAATTGTTGAAGTGTATTTCTTTCCATATTACGCACATCACGAAACTGTGTTGCTGCTAACGTAAGAAACGTAATGGCAGAAAAATCTTTTTTCAATATAGACGGAATTGCAATCGCTCCTAAAGCCGCCGCAATTAACCCCATCGCAATATGAATAATTTTCCCGTGGAGCCTCGTCGGATATTGCCGGGTATCTGTCCGAAGCATGAGCACTCTCGTTACTGTCCCTGCTATTACGCCGCATAAAATGGCCGGTGTATATTCAATCATGTATTACCCTCGCCTTTCTTTTACGTGTTTTCCTCTTAAACTGTTCCATGTGTACGGAGACTTTCGCAATCCAAAATAAAATTGCCATGAATAATGTAGAAACAGCAACGATATCAAAAAACGCTAAACTACCGTAATCGTAAGGAAAATGCAGTTTCCGAAAAATAATTGTCACAAACAATTCTCCCTGTAACATTCCTATATAAAGAGAACATAGTCGTAATATGCGATCCTCATGTAATAAAACGGATGCATATACAAGAGCGCTACTTAACAAAAACAACCTGTCCACCACAATCCAAATTGGATCATATACTTCTAACAAATGAAAACTTGTATATAACATTGCAATAATAAGTGCCGAAAGTAAGCTATATAATTTTTTCCAAATAGAATAGAGCGTGAGTCCTATAAAAGCTATACCAGAAAGTAAAAGTGCATTTACTGATACCGTAAATGAAGCAATCGTTACATGTAACGGAGAACAAATAATAAAAATCAATATACAGGCGCTTATCTTCCACCGAATAGAGTCCTTTTTCATAAAAAATGTTACGACAATCCACCCTATCCAAGCTACAAAATAAAAAGTACTCCCTTCCATCATTTCACCTCCTATGTTTTCCATTATGGGAACTTTTTATGAAAGTTAATCCACTTTCTTCGCGCATAGTTTTTTCATATAACAGCAACACTTTTAATAAGGAGGTGCTATTCATTATGGGTAAAGATCGTCAAGAAAAAAAACTAAGAGAATCTCGCCGCGTTGAATCTGATCGTGACCAATCACTACAATATCCGGGTGCAACTGGACTTGATACACCTGAGCAAGCTCGAAAACAGAATCAGCACTAATGAATACAAAAAGACGGTTTCGATATTGTACGAAACCGTCTTTTACATATTTCTTCATAATTTCTATTCATATTGAAATAACATTTCACATACAAATCTTTCTAAACTTTATTTTTATCCATACCTATTTTTCTTAGAAAAATTAAACCTTCTGCAATAATTCAATGGCACATTATCTACATTTCTCAGTCGCAAATTTTACAAGATACTGTTTATATATAGGAATTATTTCATTTTTCTAGAATATCAATTCCATCCCTCGCTTTATATTACTAAAATGAATAGAAAACAAAAAAATCAACCAAACGGTCGATTTTTTATCTTCTACTATAATGCGTCGTATCAATGCCACGCTGCGTTAACCAATGATACGTTTCGCCCTTTACAACAAGAGGAACAGACTGTAACTCTTCTATCGTCTTCGCGCCAAGAGCTGTCATAATAAATTTCAAGTCTGCATGTAATAGATCAATTTCATCCACTAACTTCTCGATACCATCTTGCATTAAAATGCGTAAAAAGTATCCAGCAAAAGCAGTTGTATTCGCCCCTAATGCGATTGCTTTCGCTACGTCAAGCGCTGTTTGTATACCCCCAGATGCAATAAAAGAGAGGTTATTATTTGTAGAGGTTGCTTCAATAATCGAGGTAGCTGTTTGTATGCCCCAGTTATTAAAATAAGAAAGCATTCGCTGTCTTCTTTCATTTTCAACAGCAGCAAAATTCGTACCACCTTGTCCGCCAATATCAATTGCCGTTACACCTACGCTCGCTAACTGTTGCATTGTTTCCTTACTCATCCCAAATCCAACTTCTTTTACAATGACAGGAACTTTACTATTTAAAACAATTTTCTCAATACGCTGAAGTACACCAGTAAAGTCACGGTCTCCTTCTGGCATCGTTAACTCTTGTATGACATTTAAATGAATTTGCAATGCATTCGCTTCAACCATATCAACAGCACGCTCTGCCTGTTCAACAGTTGCCTCACTACCTAAATTAGCAAAGAAAATACCATTTGGATTTACCTTTCTAATAATCTTATAAGAAGCAGCCTCACTTTCATCTTTTAACGCTGCCATTTGCGATCCTACAGCCATGGCAAGGTTATGACGTTTCGCTACATATGCTAATTGCTCATTAATATGTAACGTTTTCTCTCCTCCACCACCAGTCATCGCATTGATAAAAATCGGCGAACTTAGTGAAAGTTCGCCGATTTTTGTTTCACATGTTATTGTGTCATAATTTGAATTTGGCAAGCTTTGATGCACAAAATCAATATCATGAAAGCCATGCGTACGAGACTGACCAGTAGAAAGAGCGTATTCAATATGATCTAATTTACGTTTTGCCCTTACCACTTGTACCCCTCTTTATTTTTTTAATTTTTTCAGTTGTTCACCAATAATGTCACTTAATTGGAAAGTAGCAGAATCAGCATTCGGTTCATACTGACTATAATCTTCAGTTACATTATTTTCCTCAAGCGCTTCTTTTATACTTAAAGAAATACGTTTCTCTGCTACATGCACTTCAAGCACTTTCACTTTTACTTCTTGTCCCATTTCCAATACTTCATTTGGATTTTTCACGTGACGATTTGCAATTTGAGATACATGCACAAGACCTTCAACGCCCGGTAAAATTTCAACGAATGCACCGAATGTAACAAGACGTTTTACTACTCCTTCACGAATATCTCCAGCTTTTACTTCGCCACCAACATTTTCCCAAGGTCCCGGTTGAGCTGCTTTAATTGATAAAGAAATACGTTGTGTGTCAGCATCAACAGATAATACCTTTACTTTTACCTTTTGACCTTGCTCTAATACTTCAGAAGGTTGCTCTACACGTTCGTGTGAAATTTGTGAAATATGAACTAAACCGTCCACACCGCCAACATTAACGAAAGCACCAAAATCCGTTAGTCGTTGTACTGTCCCTTCAACAACGTCGCCTTCTTTTAATGAAGAAATTGCTTCTTTCTTCTTAGAATCTAGTTCTAATTCTACTACCGCTTTATGCGAAAGGATTACACGATTTTTTTCACGGTCCAATTCAACAATTTTCACGGCTAATGTTTTGCCTTTATAGTCAGTAAAATCTTCTACATAATGTACTTCTACAAGTGAAGCTGGTATAAAGCCACGAACACCAAGGTCCACAACTAATCCACCATTCACGATATCTTTTACGGTAACATCAAATACGTGACCAGAAGTAAATTTCTCTTGTAATTCTACCCATGCTTTTTCTGCATCAACAGCACGTTTAGATAATACAAGATCATCCTCTTCTAACTTAATAACCTTTAATTCTAGTGTTTGATCTAATTCTACAACATCGCTTGCTTTTTCAATATGAACGTTAGCTAATTCACTAATTGGAATTACGCCATCTGTTTTGTATCCAACATTTACAAGCACTTGTTTCTCTTCAACTTTCGTTACAGTACCTGTAACAACGTCACCAACTTGTAATTCTTTTGAATCCATAACTTCTTCATTCATTTTCTCTACCATGGAAATACCTCCCTACAGAATTGACAAAGCATTTTTTATGTATATACGAAATGAAAACAATTGTTTTCATTTGCATGTTTAAGAATTTATCATCACATACGTAAGCTTCATACATTTCACTAGAAAATATATTAAACCTATATAAATAGTATACAGCAAAATCATGTTGAAGAAAGTATGTTTTGAAATATAATAGCGAATATATTCTGACAGTTTTATTCCTCTTTAACTAACTTCTTATAAATCCAGTCATTTGTCAAGGAAAGAGACTCACAATTCACGTATCCTTTACATTTTTATATAAACAAAAAAGAAAGAGGCTCCCCCCTTTCTTTATTTCGCAAACACTCCCGAAACAATACCCATAATTTTTTGGACAACTTCTTCAATTGATAAAGAAGTTGTATCTAATTCCAATGCATCATCAGCTTTTTTTAGAGGAGAAACTTCGCGTTCTGAATCTAATTTATCACGCTGAGCAATTTCTTCTTTTAATTGCTCTAAATTAGAATCGAAACCTTTATTCATATTTTCTAAATGTCTTCTTTCTGCTCTTTCTTCAACAGAAGCAAGCATAAAGATCTTCACTTCAGCATCTGGTAACACATGTGTACCAATATCACGACCATCCATTACAACGCCGCCTTTTTCCGCTAACTCTTGTTGACGGCGTACCATTTCTTCACGAACAAGGCGATGTTTCGCCACAATCGATACTCGATTCGTTACCTCAGTTGTACGAATTACTTCAGAAACATCTTGTCCATTTAAAAATACAAGTTGTGTATTTTCTCCTTGCTGAAACTCGATTTTCACATTTTTTACAACTTCCATTAACTGCTCTTCATTTTCAATATCCACTTTTTGCTCAAGGGCTGCGTATGTAATCGTACGATACATTGCGCCTGTATCAATATAAACGTAAGAAAGCTTCTTCGCTACAACTTTCGCAACTGTACTTTTTCCAGCAGCTGCTGGACCATCTATAGCAATTGAAATTCGTTTATCCATTGTAACACCTCATTTTTTCACTTATAAAACAAAACGAAAAGCAGGTATTCTCCTGCTTCTTCTCATTTGCTTCACGTCATTAAATCCTCAATTATTGTAGCATAATCCTTCATAGAAGAAAATGAAAACTACCTATTCACCTGTAAGATTTCTGCTTTGTTTTTTACCATGACACCTTCATAATAAACAATTTTAGATAAATATTTCACTGATGACTTATGTATAAATAACAATTGCACAACAGAAAGACAAATGAATTGTATTATTAATATACGAATAAGCATTCTCTCCATCTTTTTCAACGTAATGGCTCCCTCCTATACTGTATTTGCACATTTCGTTTCGTAATTTTATACATCGTACATATAGCATTTCATTTTATTGTCATTTTCGAGGCATACTTTTATACATTTCCATTGTCGAATTTACTCAAAACATGTTATGTTCTAAATGTATTTTTTTACTTGAAAGGGGTATAAGCATTGAAAAGAATCCTAGTTTTACACACAGGTGGAACAATTGCAATGGAGGAAGATAAAGAAACTGGGGTCGTACAACCAGGTGAAAAAAATCCTCTTTTAAAATTCATTCCTGATTTAGAAGGCGATGTTGATTTAATCGTTGAAGATGTGTTTCATCTACCATCTCCTCATATGACACCGAGCGAAATGTTACAATTACAAGTCATCATTGATGAAAGAGTAAAACAAGACAACATTCATGGCGTAGTCATTACGCATGGTACGGATACATTAGAAGAAACGGCCTATTTCTTAGATTTAACAGTACAAGCAACTATTCCGATCGTTGTAACAGGCGCAATGCGCTCTAGCAATGAATTAGGTGCTGATGGTCTATATAACTTCTTATCAGCTGTAAAAGTCGCTAGCAGTAGTGAAGCTGCCGAAAAAGGCGTTTTAGTCGTATTAAACGACGAAATTCATTGCGCTACAAACGTAACGAAAACACATACAAGTAATGTAGCAACATTCCAAAGTCCACAGTATGGACCAATCGGTATGGTAACAAAACGTGGTGTTGTATTCCACCATGCTTTAGTACATCACGAAACATATTCAGTAAATAAGGTTTCTAAAAATGTAGTCGTTCTAAAAGCGTACGCTGGTATGGACGATACATTGTTAGCAGCAATTGAAAATCTTCCAGTAGACGGGATTGTTATTGAAGCGCTTGGACAAGGTAATTTACCTCCAAGAACACTTCCTAGTCTAGAACGGCTAATAAATAAAGGAATTCCTGTCGTATTAGTTTCTCGCTGTTTCAATGGGATCGTTCAAGATGTATATTCATATGAAGGTGGCGGCAAACAATTAAAAGATATGGGTATTGTATTCACATACGGTTTAAACGCTCAAAAAGCACGTATTAAATTATTAGTTGCATTAGAGAATACAACTTCTCATGAAGCAATCCAAAACATGTTTATGCACGATTAAAAAAGAAGCTGTCGAAGTTTATTCCGACAGCTTCTTTTTATATTTCTCTTGTTGCAATGGTTTGCGCAATCGCATCCCCATGAAATCGACCGTTCTCAATAAATATTTCATTTGCATTATTTCCAGCAGCAATTACACCTGCAATGAAAATATTTGCAGCGTTCGTTTCCATCGTATCCTCTGCATAAATTGGACGTCCTGTCGCTTCATCAATCCGAACACCCATCTTTGTTAAGAAACTATGATCAGGATGGTAACCAGTCATCGCAAATACAAAATCATTTTGGATTGTATATGCTTCGCCATCAACTGTATACGTTAATGTATGTTCAGTAATTTCTTTCACATGAGCCCCGAAATGCATGTGAATTGTACCATTTCGAACTAACGCCTCAAACTCTGGCAAAATCCAAGGCTTTATGCTTGGTGAATACTCACTTCCGCGATATAGTACCGTTACACGCGCACCAGCTTTCACAAGCTCTAACGCGGCATCTACACTCGAGTTTTTCCCACCTATAACTACTACATCTCGATCAAAATAAGGATGTCCTTCTTTAAAATAGTGAGCTACCTTCTTCAATTCCTCACCTGGAACGTTCATATAATTTGGATTGTCATAATATCCAGTTGCTACAACAATATATTTCGCTATATACATTTCTTTACTTCCGTCACGCTTTGTCGTTTCAACCTGAAAAACTTCTCCATCTTTTTGAACTTTCTCTACTCGTTCAAAAGCATTTACACGTACAGATTTACGCTTTACTACTTCACGATAATACGCAAGCGCTTGATTTCGAACAGGCTTACGATTTTCTGTAATAAAAGCTACATCACCAATTTCTAATTTTTCACTAGAAGAGAAAAATGTTTGATGGGTTGGATAATTATAAATCGCATTTACAATGTTTCCTTTTTCAATTACTAACGGATTTATCCCTACCTTTTGCAACGAAATTGCTGCTGCTAATCCGCACGGACCGCCTCCAATTATGATAGCTGTTTCTTTCTGCATACTCGGTTCACTCCTAGTCTTCTACCAATACACTATTTATAAAAACAAGAAAAAACCTACTTACAGCAGTAGGCACCTATCTTTATTGTATTCATTTTTCATATATTTGTCATCTAAACGAAACGTACATCCGATAGACATCTGCTAAAAACTGCTGAAATTTAATACCTTGTTTCCCTAAAACATTTTCAGGATCAATCTTTCTGGCTGGATCAAGTGTTTTATGTGATACGATATCTTTTTTCGGATTCAAGCCGAAGTTTTGACATAAATACGCATGATACCACGTAAAACGTGTATATGCTTCCCAAAAATTAACATCACCGCCATAACAAAGCTCCACTCCAATGGCAGCCTTATTGGCATCATACCCATATAAGTCATTATCTGTCGGCACACCATATCGAACATGATAAGCAACTTCATTTATAGGAATAATTTCTAGTATTGTTTTGTCATCTATAAATGTATGTGCCGAAGCTTTCGGTTGTATTTCATTAAAATAATCCCGATTCCCAATCGCATTGCTACCAGGATTCCCCGTATCATGGCTTACAATAAACCTTACTTTAGAAAGAGGAATTCCCGGCCGTGAACTTCCATATCCAATATAGTTACGCTCTATAGGAAACATCGCCATTACTACCAACTCCCGCTTCAAAAGATTACCTTACTTCTTTATATATGTATTCGGTAGCAATGTCCTTATAGCATATTTCTTACGCGAAGAGAAAATCGAAAATATTTGATGTGAACACCATAAATAATAAAATACTTACAGCAACTCCATAAAAACCGTAAAACCAAACACAATCTTCTTTCGTATCTAAACCGAAAAATTTATTTACTGATTGTAATAATGTGCCGCGCTTACTTTGTTTGTTTCTTAATACTTCCACTCGTTCTACAACATCCGCTGGCATCATAAATCTTTGGTCTACTGTCATTTTCATCATTTATCTCTCCTTAAAATCATTTCCGTTTTGTTTATCTAAGGAGAGTATAGCACGTTTGTTCGCATAGAACAAGCGTTCTTTTCGTTTTTATTTTATTTTTCAGCAAATCCAGTAAGAATCGTGATTACAAAGGCGATAATTGGCCCTACTACAACCGCACCAAATATTAAAAACAGTAGCCCTTCCCCGAACACCCGAACAATACTTGTCTTTTTGGCTTTCGTCGTTCTTGCAAGTTCTCCCTCTAACCTCTTAACCTTTTCTTCTAATTGTTCTACCCGTTCCATCATTTCATTTCCCATTTACAACACCTCACTCTAATACTTCAACAAAAAAAACGTGATTCCCTCGAAAGGAATCACGTTTTCTCACAATATAATATTATACCCAACCTCTGAAGCGACTTGCTTCAGCCATTTTACGAACACCGACCATATACGCTGCTAAGCGCATATTCACTTTACGAACTTGTGCTGTTTCATAAATAGAATCAAATGATCTTACCATTACTTTTTCTAAACGTTGTTCTACTTCTTCTTCAGTCCAGTAGTAACCTTGGTTATTTTGTACCCACTCAAAGTAAGATACTGTTACCCCACCCGCACTCGCTAATACGTCTGGAACAAGTAAAATTCCGCGATCTGTTAAAATTTTAGTTGCTTCTAATGTTGTTGGACCATTTGCAGCTTCAACAACGATTTTTGCTTTAATATCATTAGCATTTTCTTCTGTAATTTGGTTCTCAATTGCAGCTGGAACTAAAATGTCGCAATCAATTTCTAACAATTCTTTGTTTGAAATTGTATTATTAAATAGTTTTGTTACTGTACCGAAGCTATCACGACGGTCTAATAAATAATCAATATCTAATCCGTTTGGATCATGTAATGCGCCGTAAGCATCTGAGATCGCAATAACTTTCGCACCTGCATCATGCATAAATTTAGCTAAGAAGCTACCAGCATTACCGAATCCTTGAACAACAACGCGTGCACCTTTAATATCAATGTCGCGTTTTTTTGCAGCTTCGCGAATACAAATTGTAACACCTTTCGCTGTTGCTGTTTCACGTCCATGTGATCCACCTAATACAAGTGGCTTACCTGTAATAAATCCTGGTGAATTAAATTCGTCAATACGGCTATACTCATCCATCATCCATGCCATAATTTGAGAGTTTGTGAATACATCTGGAGCTGGAATATCTTTCGTCGGTCCTACGATTTGGCTAATTGCTCGTACATAACCGCGGCTTAATCTTTCTAACTCACGGAATGACATTTCACGCGGGTCACAGATAATTCCACCTTTACCTCCGCCATATGGTAAATCAACAATACCACATTTTAAACTCATCCAAATTGAAAGTGCTTTCACTTCATTTTCTGTTACATTCGGATGGAAGCGAATTCCACCTTTCGTTGGACCAACAGCATCATTATGTTGTGCACGATATCCTGTAAATATTTTAACAGTCCCGTCATCCATACGAACTGGTATTTTCACTGTCATCATACGAACTGGTTCTTTTAATAATTCATATACTTCGTTTGGATAACCCAATTTTTCTAACGCTTCACTGATAACAATTTGTGTTGAATTCAATAGTTCAAAATGTTGTTCCCTTTGTTGTTGTGTTTTTGTTTGAGTTCCCTTTTCGGCTACCATAGTAAGTAAACCCCCTGTAATTTCACTTGTTTAGTAAACCTTCATTGCCTAGTATACACCGTTAAATTTGGAATGCAATAGAAAACGCTAACAAATATATACAAAGTATCTTCTTTTGCAAGCGTTTTCACTATCATTATAGTCCTTTTATCGCTTTTAGAAAAGTAAAATACTTAAATATTTAAATATTTTTTATTTTATTCATGTACAGTACTTTGAAAAAATACATTTAAGTAAGGTAAAAAACAAAACCTTAGCTATGTTACATTAGCTAAGGTTTTGTTTTTTCACAAAGTAATTGTGTATTTGTTCAATTGCTTGAGAAGCCATTAATTCTTTACCATACTCCATTAGACGATAAATAGTTACTGTAGACGGATTACCATATTCCGCTAAAATAGCTATAAAATCTGCCTTCAGTAATTGTATTTGCTCCTCTTCTTCCATCCAAAGATAGAAACGCCCATCCCACGTATATAATTTTCCGCCAGTTACATCAAGGTTATATAAACGATTCGACAGGTTAATTACGTCATCTAGTGTAGCAAACTCATAAAGGATATGCTCGCTTTCATCTAGAGTCACTTGCATTTCAATAAACTCGTCACGGAACTCATCATCTGTATCCGCTTCTTGATGTTCTTTCGTTACAATTACGACCATTCCTTGTGCTTGTAGAGAAAATACTTCAACTGCAATCGGGCCATCCGCTTCAAATCCCAATTCTTTATTTGCTTCTTGCATCATATCACGAAATAATTGCTGTACTTTCGGTGCATTTCTCCACAAATCTTCTTTCGTTAATCCTCGTTCAGATAAATCATCAAATGTTAAGAAAATTTTTATCTTATTGTAATTTAATCGTTCCAGCCTCATCTCATACCCTCCCTACGCAACCAATGAATATAATTTTTATTATATGAAATAGAAAATAGATGGTTCTTTTCGAACAACTATTCTAACATTTTTAACCAATCATCCCATTCTTCTTTCGTGTCACCAATTAGGCTTGTTTGAATGTTCAACTGATCTCCAGCACCTATTTCTCCTATAACCCCAACAGAAAGGTTTTCACTTTTTTCTTGCAACAAATTCAAGTAGCTCGTTGCGTTCTTCAGTTCTCGTCCGTCATCAAAAGAGATTACTACATATTTAGGTCTTATTTGCTCAACAGCTAACGTAATACTATCTTCCGCTAAGCTTGCCCTAATATATATCACCTCATATCCTTTTAATCGTAAATACGTTGAGAAAACAAACCCTTTCAACATATTACTTTCTAACACAACAACTTTGTGTATAGAAGAAAACGATGATGCATTATGATATACCATCCCTAGACGCGTTTGTAAAAATGATACGACATATTGGAATTGCACCATTGTAACTTCATTATTATTTTTTAACGTTAACAATTTATTTGACACTTGAAGAACAATACTTGCGATAACTTTTTCTGTTGCATAAATACTAAAGGCCTCGTTTAACAATGCAGAAGTTGTAATTTCATCAAATTTTAACAAAGCTTGTAGTAAATCGTCCACTAAAACAACTTCTCTATCGTAATGTATTTCATTTTGAACACTATTCTGCAAACGATTCCCTTCTAATAATTGAACTGCTTGTCCAATCATCATGCCGGAAGAAACCTTGTCCATTAACCATTTCAAAATTTGAATATGCTCTTCTGTATATAATCGATGCCCCGCATGATTCCGCTTTGGGGCAATCATTTGATATCTTCTTTCCCATGCACGAAGCGTACTTGGTTGAACTCCAATTATTTTTGAAACAGCTTTTATGTTATATTTTCCGTTTAGAGTTGGCATCATTTCCCTCCGCATAACGTAATAATATGTGTTTGAGCAGGTGCTCGGAAGCGAAGTGGAATCAACGTTGTTCCATACCCATTACTAACAAAAAGAGTTATATTTGAATGCTTATATACGCCACCTTTTAAATATTTTTTAGATGGGAATAATCGAATCTGCCCTCCATGTGTATGTCCACTTAGCACAAGTGAAATTTGTTCTTTTCCAGACATTTTATTTATTATATCAGGGTTGTGGCTAATTAATATGCGAAAACCATCTTCTTTACAATCAGCCAACGCTAAATCTAAACGATCACGTTCCAAACCAACATCATCTACACCGAGCAAACAAATTTTCTCTCCTAATTCAGACTCAAATACAACTCTTGTATTATCTAAAACTTTTACATTATTTTCTAATAACAAAGCATCTAATTCATGATATTCAATTTCATAATCATTATTTCCCCATACAAAATATACAGGAGCTATCGCTCTTAGCTTTTGTATATTTGCAGAGATTTTCGATAAAGGGACACCTTTTTCCGCTAAATCACCACCAATAATTACAAGATCAACTCTTCCTTTTACTTGTTCAATTAACGAATTCGAAATGACCCTTCTATGAATATCAGATATAAAAAATACATTTACTTTTTGAAAACTTTTCGGAAATTCTTCAAATATTAAAGTATGTTCTAGCACCGTATTACGCATTGCTTCTGTATACATTACAAGAAGCATTATAATACCAATACAAACGAGAGTACTTAATAAGATAATCCATATCATATATTTTTACTCCCCTCCTCATAAAGATAATCCTCAGTTTTTATAGTAAGTATTTTACTAACTTTCTCGCTTTGTGGACTTATCTTTTATCGGAATTTTTAATTCTTGACCTACATTCACTTCATCTTTTTGTAAATCATTATACTTTTTAATCACTTCGATCCCAGTTTCATCTGAAAAATATTGCTTCGCTATACTTTCTAAAGTTTCTCCCTCTTTCACCGTATGCGTGACGACTTTCTCAGATGATGCCTCGGACTCAGATTTAGCTGAATCAAAAAAAATAACCTCAAATGCACTTTTTCCAGCGTTATTACTATCACTTTTCACCTGAATATATTTATCTGTATACCATAAGATGCTAATTGGTAGTAATATGAATAGAAATGTTAAAACTCGAACGAAAATATGATTCATTTTAAACTTTTGTTTTTTTTCTTTATTTCTATGAATTTCACTACGCGGCGGTAAACCTTCTTTTTCTTCCACTCGCTCAACTTCTAATTCCTCTTCAAAATCAGGAATTCGTCTTCTCATGTTGTTCACCACCACCTTCCATTTATTTTCTTAATTGGAGTCCCATTATAAAATCAACAAGAAAGTGTGCAAAGATTGTTATAAACAAATTTCCTGTCCATTCAAATACGTAACCAAAGACAAAACTAATGAAACAGACGAAACAAAACAAAAATGGCTTTTTTATATACCGAATATGTAACACTGCAAATACAAAACTCGCTATTACAATTCCAAAGTGCGTCTGCACTACACCTCTAAATAAAAATTCTTCTGCAAAGCCGATAATGAACGTAATAACGAGTAGATGCATAACTGACATCCCTTGAAACATCCTATCATTAATACCACCATCATCAAACCAAGACTCTGGAAATACTCGCATTGCAACATAATCTAATAACACAATACCAATCGCTAACAAGCCACCTATTATAAATATAGACACCGGTTCCCATTTCCACAGACTATACACCGATTTTATATCTCGGAATAGTATATATGCTAGTAAACAACCGATACCGATAATAATGAACTGTGTGATATACAGATTCAGCCTTATTTCTTTCGGACTCATATCTTCAATATTATGCCTTTGAATGTTCATCATTCCCCCATCTTTTCTAGACCGAAAAGCTTTTGTAACTCTGTTTCCCAATTATAGTCGAAATCCGATTGTTGCGCTTGTCTTTTTTTATAATCTGTTTTTGTAATATGACAATAGTCGCAGCAATTCTTTAACTCGCCCTCTTTTCTGTAATCGAACTGTTGTAGCAAATATTCACGTCTACATCCTTTCACTTGTATCCACGATTTCATATTTTCTAGCTCACTATATTTATTACGTAACCTTATTTCTACTTCAGCTATTAATCTGTTCATAATTTCATCTGACAAGCTCTCTAATATTAGTTTTCGTTGTTGTATGATTCCAAGCTGTTCAAGATGATAGCGGATGAAACGCCAATATTGTTCATTAAATCTTGCTGCATTATAACAAATTTCTTCTACCTCTTCTATTGGTAATTCTTTCGTTTGAAACATTCTTTCCTGTAGTAAAGAAAATAAAAATTGTATTTGTGACTGGCTTGGCAATTCATCTTCAATTATTGATATTGGTAAATCGTGATCTAACGGACTACATAGTAAAATAGCTATACTTGGTTCACCATCTCTTCCAGCTCTTCCGATTTCTTGTAAATAAGAAGCTATATTAGTCGGATAGTGAAAATGAATAATATATCTCGTGTTCGATTTATTTACTCCCATACCAAAAGCACTTGTACATATTACAAGCTGTAATTGGTCATTCATAAACTGCTGTTGAATTAACATACGCTCTTCATGTTCCATACCACCATGATAGAAAGCGACACCAGTAACGCCTTTTCCTCTTAAATATTCCGTTAAACGTTCTGTCCACGCTCTGCTTGAACAATATACAATCCCCGGCCCTTGTAAATACATCACCTGGTCCAAAAGCGCCTCTTTCTTCTCTTCTATCGTCTCTACAAATTGTACTTCCATTGCTATATTTGGACGATCAATAGAGTATACATGCTGCGTCACATTCTCCAAATTCAAACTCTCTGCTATATCTCGGAGTACATCTTTCGTCGCTGTTGCAGTTAATGCTAGCACTGTAGGAGACCCAATATTCTTAATAACTACATTTAGTTTTTTATAATCTGGTCTAAAATCATAACCCCATTGCGAAATACAATGAGCTTCATCCACAACAAATAATGAAATATGAACTTTCTTCAATTCTCTTATTAACAATTCCGACTGCAACATCTCTGGTGATACAAAAATAAATTTATAAGAAGCTAATCTTTTCATCGCTTCTCTTTTTTCCTGTAATGTCCGAAAACTATTAAATGCTATCACTCGGTTTTTCACAACATATTTTAATTGTGTAACCTGATCTTCCATCAAAGATAATAATGGTGATACAACAAGTACTGTCCCTTCTTGCATGAGCCCTGGAAGTTGATAGCACATAGACTTCCCTCTTCCGGTCGGAAGCATCGCTATAACATCTTTTCCTTCCAATAAATCTGTAATTACCCCTTTTTGACCTGGACGAAATTCAGAATATCCAAACCACCTATATAAATATTCCTCAAGTTTCATTTATACCCTCCATCCGCGCCAATACAAGACGAACTTCAAAATAAGAGATATCCTCTCCAACCGCTTGTTTCAACTCACGCAGCTTACGTGTTTGTAATGCATCAATTACTTCTGTTACTTTATCTATTTTGTCTTTTTCCATAAACATCTCGATTGAAAAATCTCTTTCTCGCAAAGCAATTTCAACAAAATGATCTTCTATCGTTGCAACCTTTAGATTTCTAATTGTCGCTATTTCTTCTAATGAGCGCCCTTGCCTCCAAAAATTATATGTTTTTTTTGTTGATAAACTAAATAATTCAGCTCTCTCATTTGGATAAGAAATAATTTCAGCTAATAACGGAAATTCATTTTCATAATCGCGAACTTCTTGTATAAGGAAATGAATTGTACCCCAAAATAAAAAGTACACCCTGAAAACATCTCGTTTCGTAATTTCTGCTAACTGCTGCAATGTACAACCGATACGTTCATATCCTGTTAATCTATATGTTACAATCGTTGCTTCTACCACATCACATTTCCTTAAAAGAGTATATATTTCTTTCCATAATCTTTTTGCCAATTCACTACGCCTATACGGCATACCTGTTAAAAAGCGTTTCACCCAAACCATTATTTCTGTATCTTGTTGAATAGGAATAAACTTCGTATTATTCTGTTGTAAATTAGATATAGTTTGAATAATTAAAGATAATCTTTTCCAAAATGTTTCACCTAATTCACCATAGTGCAAACCATGTAAATGCGCTGGAAAAGCATACCCTTCCTCCCATGTATGTAACTGCATTTTACCTTTAGGTGTTAACAAATATGTATTTTCATGTATTTCTTGAATCAAATCTGCTTGCAACAACTTTGCAACTTCACGATCATATTCAGCTCTATTTAGCGATTTATATATTCCAAACAAAAAAGAAATTCGGAACATATTTCCATCTTGTAACGTTTGCGAAGAACGTTTTCCCTTTAATAAATAATAAATAGAAGAAACGGTCCTTTCACCATTCAATTGTTTTAAACAATACAATACAGTATATTGTAGTTGCATTACCGCTTCCACCTTTCAATCTAACTTAGTTACTCATTAAACTTATCATATGGGCAATATGAACTTGTATATATTCTATTGTACCAAACGAAATAACATTTACGTATTTTGAAAATCTTATGACATAATGCAGAAATTAGTTGACACTCTAATTGATAAGGATTATCATTATAATTTTATGTTGAAAAGTTTTAAAAACCGTTTTACAATAAGGTTATAATTTTTATGGCGAGCTTTTCACATACATATTATCAGGAGGGAAAAAAGATGGCAAAATATACAATCGTTGATAAAGATACTTGTATCGCATGTGGTGCTTGTGGCGCTGCTGCACCAGACATTTATGACTATGATGATGAAGGTATTGCATTCGTAACATTAGACGATAACCAAGGTATTGTTGAAATTCCAGATGTATTACTTGAAGATATGATGGATGCATTTGAAGGTTGTCCAACTGACTCAATTAAAGTTGCTGACGAATCATTCGACGGCGATGCTTTAAAGTTCGAATAGTCTTTTATTAACTTCAAAAAATACCCCTCATTTCTTTGAGGGGTATTTTTTGTTTTCTATTTTCATTCTCCTTATTAAAAAACCATTAGTAGTTACATACTACTAATGGTTTTATTTTATATTTTATGCATTTTTCATTTTTGCAAACACCCATACTTTCAGGCGTGAGAATAACGCTACAAATACAATTGTCACAACAATTCCTTTAATCAAATTAAATGGTAAGATTGCCGTTACAACCGTTGTCTTTATCGCTTCGCTAGACATAGCTGGTGAATTTAAAAACCAAGTGTAAGCTGGGAATATGATGATGTAATTTAATACGCTCATAATAAGAGCCATTGTAATTGTCCCTAGCATTAATCCTGTCGTTAAACTCTTAACAGTACGATACTTTCTAAATAAGAAAGCTGCTGGTCCAATAAATAAACATCCTGCAATAAAGTTAGCAATTTCTCCAACTGGTACTCCCGTTAAACTCCCTTGAATCCCGTAATGTAAAATATTCTTTATCGCTTCTACAATTATCCCTGCAACCGGCCCGAAAATAATTGCAGCAATTAGAGCTGGTACATCACTAAAATCAATTTTTAAAAATGGCGGAAGCCCTGGGAATGGGAAATCCAACATCATCAGTAAATATGCAATACTACTTAGCATCGCTACACTCACCATCTGCACTACACTGTTTTTTTGTTTCATCTTTCTCTCTCCTTTTCCATCGATCATCTCATGGAAAGTGGAAAGGTTCTGCTATGCCTACTTTTTCATAGAACGAAAAAACCCTTTGTGTTTTACACAAAGGGAGAATTTAAGGCACATCAAACAGACGTTCAAATACTTATCTTTTTTGAACGCTTGAACCTCCATCTTCTCCCATCCAGACTGTACTGTCGGCTTTGGAATCACACCAAATCCTGCCTTAACGGCTCGCGGGCTTAGAACAAAATCACATATAGTTCATCACCGCCGGTCGGGATTTTCACCCTGCCCCGAAGATAGACCGATATTCTATTTTCCACTTCATTATACAACAACATGATCGTATTGTGAACAAAAAAATCGTAACTTATTAAAAATAAGTTGTTGATTTTACATAATCAAAATCATTCATTATATTTTACAATACACTCCATATTTTTTAGTATTCGGCATTTCTCCTATGAATCCCCTAGTCATATATAATTAAAAGTGATAAGATGTTGAATTGTTAAGATAAGAACATTTTCTGGATTATGGAGGAAATGTCATGAAGAAAGAGAAGAGACACTCTATTCGAGAAACAATGAAAAAAAACTTAAGGAAAGAATACTTTTACTTAAAAAAAGAATTACTTTTCTACTGTCCAATTGATTTAGGCACATTCTCAAGCGAGACATACTATGCTGCTTTCGATGAAGATGGCATCAGTATTTATCAGTATGATAAAAAGACAGAAAGTAAATTAAAATTATGTGAGCGTCATCCGTGGAAGAGTTGGAATAAAGTGAAGGTGGATCATTATTTAACAACTTCACAATTTATTTTTCAAGGTGAGCGAAACTGGATATTATCCCTTTTCCAAAAAGGAAAAGAAGCTCAAAAAATAATCGAAGAGCATACATCTTTACAAACTGAAGTTGTTTCCCGCTCTTTCTTAAAAAAACTTCCTGGTTTCCGTTCTAATGCACCGTTGAATAAATACATCGGCAGCATTTGCTATACTGCACTCATTGCATTTTTATTAAAATGGATGATTCCATTTCAAGGACCACAAATCGCCCTGTACTCTATTTCAATCGGTTGTATGCTTCTTGGTTTACTTTGTTTGACAATTGGTTTAATTGAACCGACTATTGTACTATTTCGAACAAACGAAAAAACAAGAGCGAAAGTATTTTACTTATATAGCTACTTAGCTATTTCTGGATTTATATGTGTCTTTATTTTTTGGTAAAAAAGAGCTAGTTAAACTAGCTCTTTTTTTACTTTACATATAATTGTTGATTTGGATAAATGAGCTCTTGTTGCAACCCATTTTTTTCTTGAATTTCCTTAACGGACATTCTAAATTTCCGTGCAATGCTAACTAGAGTATCACCTTTTTGGACAACGTATAACGATGAAGAAACTGTTTCATTTCTTTGTTCATGTAAAACAAGCAATGGATTCATCGCATTCTTTTTTGCCATCGTCCATCTTCCTTGATGAACTTCTAAATGTAAGTGTGCACCTCGGGATTCTCCTGTATTTCCTACTTCTCCAATTATTTCTCCTTTTGAAATATAATCCCCTTGAACTACATATCTCTTATTTAAATGTGCATACACAGCCTCATATTCTCCATGTTTAATAAATATAACGTTTCCATAACTACTTGAATAATAAGACTTTGTTACCTTCCCTTCTTGAATAGCTGACACAGGCGTGCCGATCGGTGCCGCTATATCTATACCGTAGTGTTTTCCGTGCCTTGTTCCAAAATAATCACTTATCTGTCCTTCAACAGGCCATGCCCATTGATTTCCCTCTGCGTACACATGTAATTGAGATAAAAACAGTACTGTCAATAACATGACGCCGTATTTTAAAGCTTTCATATACATCCTCCGTTTTCTAATTACGACCATACCTTCTCTATTTTGGTATATTACAGAAAAAAGTATACAAAAAAAGAAAGTGAATCACTCCACTTCCTTCTCTTTCTTATCACGAAAAACGATTGCACTGCGATTATACTCTACATCTTTTACTTGTAATCGAGCGTTTATTACTCTAGCCACTGCAAATAAATAGTCAGATAATCTATTGACATACTTTAGAACAACTGCATTTATTTCTCCTTCCTTTTGCAAGGACACAATACATCGTTCTGCTCGCCTTACAACTGTACGTGCAATATGAATAGCAGCTGCCGATTCGCTTCCACCTGGTAAAATAAAGCGCTCTAGCGGCGGTGCTTCTTCTATATATGAATCAATTCTACCTTCTAAGTTTTCGACCATTTCAATTTTTACTTTATAAGGAATTTTCTCACCTACTATCGCCAAGTCTCCCCCGCAATCAAATAGTTCATGTTGAATATTTTCAAGTTCATTGTAAATATCTCCGAAAACCCCGCCTTGTAGTTTAGTCATCGCATATCCAATATGAGAATTCGCCTCATCTATCGTGCCATATGCTTCCACTCGGATATTATCTTTATCCACTCTGCCACCTATTACACTTGTTGTCCCTTTATCTCCTGTTTTTGTATATAATTTCATTGCTTTACGACACCCCTCTCATCATTCTTCATTCGACTAAGTTAGAAAAAAAAGTTCTACTATTATTTATTTAATTGATTTTACAAAAAAATAAACAACAGTAGAACTTTATTCATTATCAACTTTTAAAACGCATATTTAAATTATACGATTCGGTAAATATACAGAGAATGTAGTTCCCTCTCCAACAACACTTGAAACAGCAATTTTCCCATCATGGCCTTGCACAATATTTTTTGCAATCGCAAGCCCGAGTCCTGTTCCACCTTTTTTCCCACGTGTTCTTGCTTTATCAGCTTTATAGAAACGATCAAATAAAAATGGAATATCTTCTTCTGGAATACCAGCGCCCGAATCTTGTACTTCAAAAATAAGACCATTATTTTTCGTATCAATTACAAGCGTTACGTGTCCACCTGCGTTCGTATGACGTATTGCGTTATCAATTAAATTCGTCAATACTTGTTCCATACGATCTGCATCAAACGGGTATTGCTCAATTGGATTTTTGAAATTAACCGTTAACGCGACTTCTTTATCCTTTGCAATTCCTTGGAATTTACGACCTATTTTTTCAACGAAAGGATGAATATCAACTTCACCTATATGTAACTCTACATTACCACTTTCCATACGCGCTAAATCTAACAATTCATTTACAAGTTTCCCTAAACGAACGGATTCATCATAAATGATTTGAACAAACTCGTTAATTTCTTCTTTTGTTTGCACAATATCATCTAAAATTGCTTCACTATACCCTTGGAGCATGACCATCGGTGTACGAAGTTCATGTGATACGTTCGCAATAAAGTCTTGGCGCATTTTCTCAAGACGGCGTTCTTCCGTCATATCACGCAATACAGCTACAGCCCCACGAATTTTCGTTTGATTGTAAAGCGGCGTCATAAGAACTACATAGTTACCTTTTTGTAAATTAATTTCAACCACTTGTTGTTGTTCGCTTTCTACAACGAGATGGAATAGTTCAACAAGTTCAGAAGGTAGTTTTTTACTGAGCTCTATCTCTTTTTCTTCTTGCCAAACTTGTAAGAAATGTTCAGCCGGCGGATTGATTACAACGACTTCACCCTCTTGATTTAATGTAATAACCCCATCTGCCATACTACTTAAAATACTAGCTAACTGTTCTTTCTCTTGCTGCAGGGCATTCATATTAAACTTCAACTGTTTCCCCATTTGATTTAAGGCTGTTGCAAGCTCACCAATCTCGTCCTGGGATACCATAGGAGCTTTTGCATCAAACTTCCCACGCGACACCTCAAAAGCAACCTCACGCATTTTACGAAGTGGCGCTGTAATTCGAGTAGATAAGAAGAATGCAAAGAAAGTTGTTAATATAATCGCAATCCCTGCTGATAAGAATATAAAATCAGTCGTTCTTTCCATACCTTGTATCGGTACTTGTAAAGATTCGTATACAAACACTGCACTTTGATTTTTTGACTGCACTGGTTTTCCGACAATCATAATATCATTTTCAGTATTTTTATTCTTTCTACTATTAGAGGCTTTTCTAATGTTATTCTTAATTTCTTTTTTGTCTGTAAAAACAGCCGCTAATTCTTTATCTTCTTTCAAATCATCCATTGTAAGAGTGACTAATCCTTCTTGTTTCGGTGAAGAAGATATTTCTTTACCATCTTCTACAATAATGATCCTTGAAAGTGGGTCAGAGAATTTGTACGCGATATTCTCAATCGTTTTTACATCGGCACCTTCTTCAATTAACTCTGAAACACTTGTTGCAACTTTTTGAAGCCTAGCTTCACTCATATCTACATAATATGTTCTAAAAAACTGTGAAAGTAAAATCGCAACAAATCCAAGCACGAACGAAACGAGAAGTAATATGGTCATCCATAATTTCCCTACTACACTTCTCCAAAGCATCAGTCGTTCACAACCTCAAACTTGTAACCTACGCCCCAAACGGTAACAATCATCTTCGCAGCATCGGGTGATTTTTTACTTAACTTCTCACGTAAACGCTTTACATGCGTATCAACTGTACGTAAATCTCCGAAGAATTCATATTGCCATACTTCTTTTAGCAATTGCTCACGATCGAATACTTTATCAGGCGCTTTCGCTAAGAATAATAGTAATTCGTACTCTTTCGGTGTTAAGTTCACCTCATTACCATCTGCTGTAACACGGTGTGCATCATTATCAATTGTTAAATGAGGGAATACAGTAACATCTTTTGTCGTTGTATCTTGTGTAAAGAATGTTGTTGGTACAGAACGGCGTAAGACCGCTTTCACTCGAAGCACTACTTCACGTGGGCTAAATGGTTTCACAATATAATCATCGGTTCCTACCTCAAACCCTTGTACTCGATTTACTTCTTCACCTTTTGCTGTCAACATAATAATTGGCGTCGCTTTCTTCTCACGAACCCCTTTACATACTTCAATACCATCTTTACCAGGCATCATAAGATCTAATAGGATTAAATCATAATCATTTTGCAGCGCCATTTCTAAAGCTGTATCACCATTGTCTGCTTCTTCAATTGTGTATTGTTCTCTCTCTAAATACATTTTCAACAAACGACGAATACGATCCTCATCGTCTACAATTAAAATTCTTGATTCATTTTCCATTTCTACCCGTTGCGTACTTTTACCACAACGGTTCACACCTACCCTTCTATACTATTATGTTGCGCTATTCTCGTTTATTTAAGCAATCTTCTAAATGTTTCACTTCCCATATTATGCTTCACAAGAATAATAAAGTTTGTTCAATTTTTTTCCAAAACTATGTATTTTTTTTGAACAGTATATAATGTCCTCGACATCATTTTACAAAATCAACCGCTACTTTGTCATGTTTTTCTCAAAAAAGAAGAAAAGTTGACAAAAATAAAATAGGAAAGTGACATACACTCTCCTATTTTATTTCTCTATGCGTATGAATGTAAACCCGCGATAATTAAGTTTACTACAATAAAGTTAAACATAATGATTGCAAAACCAATTACCGCTAACCATGCTGACTTCTCTCCATGCCATCCTTTTGATAAACGTAAATGTAATACCGCCGCATAAAAGAGCCACGTTATAAGTGCCCAAACCTCTTTCGGATCCCAGCCCCAAAAACGTGTCCACGCTATTTGAGCCCAAATCATAGCGAAAATTAATGCACCCAATGTGAAAACTGGGAATCCAATTGCAATAGAACGATATCCTATTTCATCTAACAAATCGCTATTCGTATTTTTCACTAACGGCTGAAGTGCCGCTGATACTCGTTTACGTAAAATTAGCCTTAATACAATATAGAGTAACGTTCCGACTAACACTGACCAAATAACAGTATTTAATTTTTTCGCATTTACAATCGCCGGAACTTCAACTGTCGGCTCTAATTTATTTTCTGTCAGTAACTTCCCTTCATGCGGCCCCACTAAAGCCGGAAGATTGTATTTCATTTCCACTTGTTGTTCATTTTTATCAATCCATTGAAACTTTGCTTCATATTTCATACTAGAATATACCGTTGTTACTCCAATAAACCCAACTGTACAAACAAGTGTGAATACTACCGTCTCTAGCCAAAATGTACGTTTACTTTTCACTGATTGATCTACATTTTTCAATAAATACATAACGCCTGTAATAAAACTAATTGCTAAAATTGCTTGCCCTGCAGCCGCAGTCGTCACGTGAATATGTAACCAATTACTTTTTAAAGATGGAATAAGCGGTGATATTTCCCTCGGAAACATACTCGCGTAGGCAATTAATAAAAGCGCAACTGGTAATGCAAAGAGCCCAATTATACTTACGCGGTACATAAAATACATGACAATAAATGCTCCGACAAGCATCATGCCGAAAAACGTACCGAACTCAAAAAAGTTACTAACCGGTGCATGTCCTGATGCAATCCATCTTGTAACAAAATATACCGTTTGTGCAATAAACCCTAAAATTGTAATCGTTATTCCTACATTTGCCCATTTATGACCCTTTTCTTTAATTGCTCCCCCAAAAAATAGAGTGGCAATTAAATATAAAATAAATGCGGTAAAGAGAAAGTTACTACTTATTTGCACCATATCGTTTCCCCACCTTAACTAATTTTTTTATCGACTACTTTATCATTTGGTTGCGGAATTGCTGTACCTTCTAGTACTCTTTCAATATCTTTCTTTAAACCGAACCAGTTTTTATTCGTATGTCCTGCAATCCACCATTCATCATTAACGCGTTGTATCCAAATACGGCGATGATTCCAATACATTCCTTGAATGACACCAACCATAAATATAAACCCTCCAATACCGAGAATCCAAAGCGTTAAATCTTTTCTTACAGTAAGTGCTGTTGCATTTTGCATTTCCACACCTGCAAAGGACATTTTATATTTGTTATTCCCATCAGGTTCTATATTTTGCTGGATACCAACAAAACTCACTTCACCATCTGGTGTTTCAGGTGTAAACATTTTAAATACAAATGCAGGGTTGTTTGGTAATTTTGTTTTTGTATTTGGTCTTCCATTCTCATCAAAATAAAAATCAGGGAAATAGCTTAATAGTTCTAAAGAATAACCATTTCCTAAATCATATTTTTCTGCAGGGTTTGTTAAATCAACTTTAATCGGTCCCCACTTTTGATTATTTTCTTTATTTTGCAAGTTAAAGGACATACTTTTAAATTCATTTTCTTTATAATCCACTTGATACACTGCAAACTTATCAAATTTCAGTGGTTCATTCACTCGAATTTCCGCTTCTTTTACTTTTTCCAATTTCGGCTTTTGTCCTGCTATATTTTCCCCTACTGCTTTATACAATACAGCATTCGTTTGGAAGTTTTTCGCAATCATTTTATCACCTACACGGTCAATTGCTTCATCAAAAACCTCCTTGTCCTTACTTTTATCATAAACTTCCTTTATAAACTTCTCGTTTTTTAAATAGTATTGACCATCTGTCCCTGGTATTTCTTTCATTTCTCCATCACGTAACCAAATCGCTTCGTCTACGTACATACTTGGTAAAAAACGGAGCATCGCACCGAATAAAAAGATGATGAGACCGATATGATTCACATATGGACCCCAGCGTGAAAACCGTCCCTTTTCTGCCAAAATATTTCCGTCTTCCACTTTTACGTTATAGTTTCTTTTCTTTAAATTCTTTTGAACTCTTTCAAAATCACCATCTTGCGGTGTACCAGTACCGTATAATCTTTGTCTCTTTAAAAAGCTAGGGTGTCTTTTCACCCCTTGCTTCTTTAAAGCTTTATAAAGTGGAATGACACGATCTAAACTGCATATCACAAGTGAAATACCAATTGAAGCAATTAAAATCATATACCACCACGAACCGTATAAATTATTAAAGCCTAATTGATAGTATAATTGCCCTAAAAATCCGTATTCTTGCTTATAATATTCAGCTGGTGCAATTCCTGGAGTTATGTACATTTCTTGCGGAAAAATAGTCCCTATCGCCGATGCAGCTAAAGTGATTACAATGAGCCATACACCGACTTTTACAGAAGAGAAAAAGCTCCAAATTTTATCAATAATCGTTTTTGTTTGCGTGAGAGATCTCCGAGCACTCCCCTCATAGCGCATATCCAATAGTTTTATATTTTCATTGCTTTCAAATGGTTTCCCGCAAGCTTCACAAAAAACAGTTCCTATCGGATTCACATGTCCACATTCACATTTAATTTCTTTCAACACTCTCACCGCCCCTGTATCTATATGTACTATTGTATATTCTAACCTCAAGTTACCGCAATACTCAGAATTTTTAAACCAAAGGCACTATAGGTAAGCGCCTTGTATGTAAAGGTTTTCTTTATTACGGAGTGATTTTCTTTAAATACTCCTCCAATTGTTCCTTCGTTTGTTCACCTTTAATCTCTTGAATCACCTTACCATCTTTATCAATCAAGAAGCTTGTTGGTAATGGTATTACTCCATACGTTTTTATAATTTCTCCACCTTTATCGATTGCAACAGGGAACTTAAGATCGTATTGTTTCACAAAATTCTTAACAGCAATATCCGTTTCATCTGCATCTAACGCAATGATTTCAACGCCTTTTTCTTTATACTTTGGATATAGTTCATTCATATAAGGCATTTCTTTTTCACAAGGTTTACACCACGTACCCCAAAAGTTTAAAAATACACCTTTTCCCTTAAAATCTTTTAGCTCAATTTTCTTTCCTTCTAAATCTGTCACAACAAAGTTAGGTGCTTCTTTTCCAATTTCCATTTTCTCTTCTTTAGAGAAATATCCTTGATAAAGTGTAAATCCTACAGCACCACATAAAATGAGCAGAATAATAACGCGAAATAATAAGCGATTTTTTTTCATATTGTCTCCCCTCTCTTCGACGAGTGATGAATATATGTATTTTTTAATAAATCACCAGCGGAGCATTCCACTGGTGAAATTTTCACAATATCGATTAGCGAGGCTTTGTAGAAGCCAATGCACGTAATTGTTTTACCTCATGTGGTGTCAATTCTCTTGCATCACCAGGTCGCAGGCTTCCTACTTCTAAGAAAGCATAGCGTTCACGCTTTAGTTTCACTACTTTACAATCTAACACTTCAAACATACGACGTACTTGACGGTTACGTCCTTCATGAATTGTTAATTGTACAATCGCCATTTCTTTACGCTTGTCCCAAGAAATAATCTTCACACGTGCTGGTGCTGTTTTTCCGTCTTCTAACATCACACCGCGTTCTAACATGCGGATTTTTTCACCTGTTAGAGGCCCTTTTATTTTTGCAACATATGTTTTTTCAACTTTATATCTAGGGTGCATTAATACGTTTGCGAAGTCCCCATCGTTTGTCATTAATAATACGCCAGACGTATCATAATCTAAACGTCCGATTGGGAATAAACGTTGTGTAATTTCCGGGAAAAAGTCTGTTACAACACTTCTTCCTTTATCATCTGATACACTTGAAATTACGCCAGTTGGTTTATATAGTAAAAAATAAACAGGTTCTTCTTTTTCAAGAGGGATGTTATTTACTTCTACTTTATCTTGAGGAGTTACTTTCGTTCCTAACTCCTTCACTATTTTTCCGTTAACTTTCACTTTTCCTTGCTGAATTAATTCCTCAGCCTTTCTTCTCGATGCAATACCTGCTTGCGCAATCACTTTTTGTAATCGTTCCATTTCTTTTTTTCACCTCGAATTTATCTTACCTTACATTAGAAAGACTTGGCAACCGCATACGCTTGACGGCTTTTTGCTCCATCTTACTTAAACAACATAGCGATGATAATAAACATATAAAGGTCAAATCATGTTTTTACCTTTTATTATTGTCCATATTTTTCATATTGCTCACAATAAAAGTTCATTATTTTGTCAAAAATACCGCATAAAAAAACCACTATTAAGCAACACCTTAATAGTGGTCGTATACGTATTATAAGCGAAATAGCATAAAAAATGAATAGCATTACTGAAACAATAGAGAAACAAATACAATCGAACAAATAATTCCGATTAAATCGGCAAAAAGTCCTACTTTTAATGCATCTCCCATTTTTCTAATTCCAACAGCTCCGAAGTATACTGTTAAAATATAAAAAGTTGTGTCTGTACTCCCTTGCATCGTAGAAGCCAATCGCCCAATGAACGAGTCCGGTCCATACGTCGCAATTAAATCGGTCGTAATACTTAAACCAGCAGAGCCCGAAATAGGACGTATAAGTGCTAGTGGAACAATTTCTGCTGGGACATGAATTAAATCTAACATCGGCTTCATTACTGATATCATTGCATCTAATGCACCTGAAGCTCGAAATATAGAAATAGATACGAGCATTCCAACCATAAACGGTAAAATAGAGATTGCAATTTGAATCCCTTCTTTTCCTCCCTCAACGAACGATTCATACGTCGGAACTTTCTTTATCGTGCCATATAGAAGGATAAAACCAATGACACAAGGGATTACCCATAATGATATCGTATTGACAATGCTCATTTTTTCCGCCCCTTCCTACTCCTTCTTCGGTAAAAATAGCGGTCAATCCAAATCGCTCCGATCATAGAGAGTACTTGTGCAATGAATGTTACCCCAACAATTTCAGTTGGATTTGCTGATTCATACGTCATTCGAATCGAAATGACGGTCGTAGGAATTAAAGTAATCGCTGATGTATTTAATGCCAAAAACGTTACCATAGAACGGCTCGCCGAATCCTTCCCTCCATTTAACTCTTTCAATTGTTCCATCGCTTTAATGCCAAGAGGGGTCGCTGCATTACCTAAACCAAAAAAGTTTGCCATCATATTTGATAAAATAAATCCCATTGACGGATGATCCTTCGGTATTTCTGGAAACAGCCTTTTTACTATCGGCATAAAAAGTGCCACTAACTTTTTTAACAATCCGGCTTCCTCTGCAATTTTCATTAAGCCGAGCCAAAATACTAAAACACTAATGAGTCCTATACAAATCGTTACCGCATCTTTCGCTCCATCAAATACAGCTTTATTTATTTCTTCCATTGTTCCATTTATCATCGCATACACAATCCCAATGACAGCCATCGCTACCCATACGAGATTAACCATCGTTCCCAACACCTATCATGTAAGAAAAAATTTCTTTCACATTATTCCAGTATATTCCCGTTGTAGCTACTAACTTTCGTTTACTATAAAATAAATTCCGTTCTCCAACTTTCTCATTGCCAACATAAACGTCTGTCTTTCCAACCTTTACTCCATCCACAAGCTTTGCACTTTTATCTAGTTCAACTTTTAATACTACGCTCTTTTTTTCTTCTTCAGTTAAAGGTACTGAAAAACTATTTTTCGTGTAAACATGATTGGCGTATTTCTTTTCGGTTATTTCAGCAAGTGCTCCTTGTCCTAAAACTTTTGTTTGTTCGAAACGGTCAAAACCTTTATCAAATAAATTCATATGATCATCCCAATCACTAGAAGCGCTCAAAGTTACGACAATTAGATCTAGTCCATCTTTTGATGCTGTTGTAACAAGCGTTCTTCCTGCTTTCTTCGTAAAACCTGTTTTTCCCCCTGTTGCAAATTCATAATACGACGTCACAAGTTTATGTTTATTTTTCCACGGATAATCCCACGAATCTGATTTATACGTTTTTGTTCCAAAAATTTTCTTAAAAGTTTCGTTCCCCATTGCATACCTTGTTAAAAGTGCCATATCATAGGCCGACGAATAATGGGATCCATCTCCATCCAAACCATGTGGGTTTGAAAAGTGAGTGTCTTTCATTCCAATTTGTTTCGCCTTTTCATTCATTAAATATACAAACCCTTCTATACTCCCTCCTACATTTTCAGCAATTACTTGTGCTGCATCATTACCAGATCTAAGCATGAGTCCATATACTAAATCCTCTAATTTTACTTTCTGTCCAGGCTTTAAATAAATTGCTGAGCCTTCTACTCTCACTGCTTCATTACTAACCGAGACCATTTCTTTCATTTTTCCTGACTCAGCAGCTAACAAGGCAGTCATAATTTTTGTTATACTAGCAATCTTTTGCGGCTCATGTTCTGCTTTTCCGTATAATACGCGACCTGACTGTTGCTCCATTAATACAGCATTTCGAGCACTAACATTGCTGGTCATCTTTGCATATGTAGGAATTGGTATAACGCTTGCGTACATAATAAGAAGCGTAATGATTACACAAATTCGTCTCATATTTCCCCCCACGTCCTTTTGGCACTTTTTGTACAAGTGTATGCTTGGCCTTTTAAAATATGAACGAAATCTCCCTCTCCTTCCAATAAAAAAGACGCAGAGAACCTGCGTCTAATAAGGTGTCCATTCTATTTGTTTTGCACTTTCAAATCTTTTTTCTACATCCGGCCAATTTACAACATTCCACCAATTTTTAATATATTCATCTTTTCGATTTTGGTATTGTAAATAATACGCATGTTCCCACACGTCTAGTACAAGGAGCGGTATCGTATCCCATTGTGTAAATAATTGATGAAGTGTACTCTGTAAAATTTCTAATCTTCCCGATCGCGGAACCCAAACGAGAATTGCCCATCCTGAACCTTCCACTTTAGAGGCTGCTTCTGTAAAATGTTTTTGAAAACGCAAGAAACTTCCAAAATCTTGTTCAATCCGGTGTGAAAGAGCCCCTCTTGGACTTCCGCCGCCACCTTTTTTCATGTTATTCCAAAATATTGTGTGCAAGTAATGACCTGATCCATGAAAAGCAGCTTCTCTTTCCCAATGCTTAATTAAATCAAATTGATTTGTTTTTCTTGCTTCTTCCATCATCTTCTCTGCCTTATTTAATCCTTCCACGTAACTACGATGATGTTTATCATGGTGTAACATCATAATTTCTCTAGAAATATACGGTTCTAACGCATTATATGGATAAGGTAGTGGTGGGAGTGTATGCCCTCCAATTGGAACAGCTCGTTCACTATCCCCTCTTTCACATAGTTCATATTCCTCTTCCCCCTGCACGAATACTTCCTGCAAATGATGCTGAATATGTTCTACATCATCACTTATTTCATACATAAACTCTGCATCTGTATCATACTCATGCTCTTTCATACGGTCTAATAACGTTTGAATTTTATAAGCAAGCATATGGACATCATACACTTCCATTGCACGGCTATCTAATACGTGAAGAACACTTTCACACCAGCTTTCTACTTCATGAAAGTAATCTGTGAATACACCTTGCTGACTCATGTTACACCTCCTTAATGCTATCCCCTTAAATATATTCAAAGGAAATCTCTTATATAACTGTACAAAAGGAAAAGAAGCTAAGTCCCCTCAGCTTCTTTTTCGCAGTTAATATTTGTGTAACATCTTTGTTTGATAATCAGTCTCATAATATTCTAATTCTTCACGCATCAATTGGAATTTCCCCTCTAAGCTCTTCATTACTTCCTCTACAGATGCAGGTGGTGTTTGTTGAAAAACGATGGAGTTTTTCCCTGTATAAGCAGACCGACTATTTTCATACCAATGATCACTCTTTGGTGAAAAAAACTCTGCAATTACTTGATGATAAATTTTATATAAAATCTTTTCAGCTGCTGTCTTTCGAAATGGCTGGCTATTTAACAAAACAAAACACGCATCATGTCCTTCTTCACAAAAAACGAGAAGACGTCTTATTGACGCTAATAACCCTTTATAATATTGTTCGTTTCCTGCCGGTGTCTCTTCTAATAAAGAAGGCAACGTATGATAATTTACATAATTGGTTATCAAATGAATAACATCTTCTAAAAACATAGAAACTTGTTCTGTTTGATTTTCCACCATTAGATTAGACATTTTTCCCTCTCCTTTGCCAGTTCACTCTATTTCTACTCTTTTATTTTTATGTAATTCAGCCAATATTTCTTGTACTTTCACGACTATTTCCTCATCAAAATATTGTTGGAATTCTTCTATATTATTTAAATACAAACGTTTTTGCATGCGAAGCTCATTCTCTTTCAGTAAACAACAGATCGCTACAATATCCCGCAAATATATGTCTTGATTTTCTACTTTACATACCGGATTTCCTTCAAAAGGAGTAATTTCTTGTACAACTTCTTCAAAATACCGAACATATAAAACAGAAAAGGTTCTTTCTTTATCATTTAATATATATGTCACTTCAGATCTATTAAAAAAATCTTCTGACGTATTAGGTTTTGCTTTCTCTAGCTCATATCCCGCATAACCTATTATAATCATCTACTTCCCCTCTCTTCCTTCTTTCAATTTATTTTAACTTAATTTTCTGACAAACGAAATACTCTTTTAAATATAACCCTTATAAAAAATAGCTTCCTTATACAGGAATTTACCTTTTTATTTTTCTTGAAGTTTGTCATAATAATATTATTGTCTCAGTTTTCTTATACAAGGAGAGTTGTATTTATGTCGTTTTCATGGAAATGTTTCTTACAAATCGGGAAAATTATCTTCCCATTTGTTGTATTAACCATTGTATTCTTTCAAGCAAAAAAAGAATTAGCAGGCATTTCTTTTTTAGAAGCAATCAATACAATTAAAAACATTCCAACCGGAGGAGTCTTTTTAGCCATTACACTTGGTGCATTTGCCGTATCAACAATGTTCTTTTACGACTATGTTATGCTTCGTTATTTAAAAGCTGATATACCTGTCCAAAAGATTTTTCGTATCTCATGGATTGCTAATACCTTAAATGGATTTATTGGATTTGGTGGTCTCGTTGGAGCGGGTGTACGTACGATGCTTTATCGTCCATACATAAAAGAAAATGGCAAGCTGATTAAAAGTATCGCCTGGATGACAACTGCTTTTATTAACGGACTCGCTATTCTTTCATTCCTCGGCCTTATTGGAATATTAGACACAAGTTTTATTTTGCATGAAAAACCGTGGCTATGGCCTGTTTTGATCTTCTTCGCCCTTTTCGTCCCTATATACATTGGCTTTTCTAAACTAAAAAATAGAAAACCAAAGCAAACCGAAGGACAAGATGAACGAGAAGAAGAGAAAAATCCAACTGTTTTATACTCATTAGTTTCATTAGTTGAGTGGGTATCTGCTGGTATTGTTATGTACGTCATACTAATATTATTTGGCATTGATATCGAATTTCAAAAGTTTTTAGGTGTGTATGTAATTGCTGCTTTAGCTGGTGTTGTTAGTCTTGTACCTGGTGGACTTGGTTCATTTGACCTTGTCTTTTTAACTGGGCTCGGACAATATGGCATTGATACAGGCGTATTACTACCTGCTATGTTATTATATCGCCTCGTCTATTACATTTTACCATTCTGCCTTGGTCTTATTTTTGCAGCTTTTGAAATGACAGGCGTGGCCATTAAAAAGTTTGAAGACAAACCTTTTATTGCGCCTGCATTAGAAACAACTGGTGTTATATGGACTTTGCAGCGTGATTTTCTAGGAAAACTAGGTTCGTGGGCCTCTGCTGCTTTAACAGTATTTGCTGGATTAATGGTTATTTTATCGACCATTCTACCGACAAGTATAAACAGAGCACACGCCTTACATATTCTAGCTCCAAAACATCTTATTCAATTTTCTTTTAGCTTATCACTAACATTCGGTATTCTCCTCCTGATCCTTTCACGAGGCATATATTATGGAACAAAGCGTTCTTACTATATGACGATTATTTCTTTAATCGGAGCAGCTATCTTTAATACGCTAAAAGGGATTGATATTGAAGAAACGTTTATTTTATTAATTGTACTCGCTGTATTATATATGCTTCGTAAAAGATTTGTACGCGAGAAAATGGAAGTCTCACTTTCTGATATCGTAAAAGTTTTTATATTCTTACTTATAACTTTATATTTATATAAAAACTTAGGTATTTTATTTGCAGGTACAAAAGAAGCTTTTAAACCTGATTTTGTCGTTCGTAATATTACGCAAGTAAAACGAAGTGCATTAGCAGCTGCCTTTTTCGTTCCTACATTTTTACTGATTGGCTCACTCATTGCTAATCGTTATCGAAATGAATTTCCCGGGCAACCAGCTAATGATAAAAGATTACAAAACTTTTTAGATGAACATGGTGGAAATGTACTTAGTCATTTAGGTTTCTTAGGCGATAAACAATTCTTCTTTAGTAGTGATGGGAAAGCGCTCCTTCTCTTCTCTATAACTGGAAAACGTCTTGTTGTACTAGGTGATCCAATTGGAGATCCTTCCTCCTACCGTACTGTGTTACAAGAGTTTTTAGCTGAAGCTGACCGATTTGGATACATTTGTGTATTCTACCAAATCGAAAGTAAATGGATGAGTTTATATCATGATTTTGGTTACAACTTCTTTAAGCTTGGTGAAGAAGCTGTCGTTGATTTGAATACATTTACAATAACAGGAAAAAAACGCGCCGGTATGCGAGCGACTTTCAACCGTTTTGAACGAGAAGGCTATACATTCTCTATTCACCAGCCGCCGTTCTCAGATGAACTATTTGAAGAATTAAAAAAAGTTTCAGATGCGTGGCTCGGTGGAAAAAAAGAGAAAAGTTTCTCACTCGGATACTTTGATCGTGAATATATTAGCCGTGCTCCTATCGCTACATTATCTGATGCAGATGGAAAAATCATTGCATTCACGACATTTATGCCCGTATATCAAGACGGATCATTGTCTGTTGATTTAATGCGGTATTATCCAGATGCACCTAGCGGCATTATGGATGCCATTTTCATCCACCTATTCCAGTGGGCAAAAGAAAATGAATACCACTCCTTTAATATTGGCATGGCGCCACTTTCGAATGTAGGTTTATCGACACAATCTTTCTGGTCTGAACGAGTTGCCGCTGCCATCTTTAATAATGTTCGTTACACATATAGTTTCAGCGGGTTACGACATTTTAAAGAAAAATATAAACCAACATGGAGCGGTAAATATTTAGCATTTAGAAAGAATCATTCTTTACCAATTACAATGCTCTCTGTAACAAAATTAATAGGAAAAAGAAAAAACAGCTAAATAGTTAGCTGTTTTTTCTTTTTTGAACTTGTACAATAAATTCTTTTTCATATTTCTTACCATTTATATAGAAATCTCCCCATATTTTGTACGTTCCTTCAACGGGAAATGTAATACGGTATTGTAATTGCCCCTCTGTATCAACAGGGATTGCATATAAAAAATTTTCTCTCGTTTCATCCACAATATAGAGCGCCTCCACTTCTCCTCTCTCTGCATGTAATTTCAATTTCTCACCCTTTTTCGCTTGAAATTGAAATGTTAACGTCACTGGCTCATTCGGATGCAGTGCACCGAATAAAAGAGAAACTTCATACTCCCCTATTTTTTTTGTAAGTACACTATCGATTGGAAATTTTACTTTTTTCTTATTTTTCTCGTCTATTTCTTTCCCAAAATCTTTCTTCGCAAATGATTGCACAGACTTATTTTTGTCTTCATATAAAAATATTGTATATCCTTCATCTTTCGCTATTTTAGAAGATACTTTATATGATCCATTTCCTGCGAATGTAGGTTTCATTTGTTGTACATGTTTTAATTGTCCGTCTACAATAACTGCCCGAATTTGATCGTTCACACCACGAACTTCGTTATTTTTATTATTTAATAATTGAAATGAAATATTTGCTTTCTCATTTCCTTTTCCATTTGATACATCCCATTTTACTTCCTGAACATCACCTACAGTCTCTGTAGTTTCCTGATACTTTTTTATGTAAAATCCACCTACCACAATAAATAACAAAGCAACAAGTCCAATGACAAGATTTTTCAAAACATCACCTACCATTTTTATAGTCTCTATTCATACAAAACTTCTTTCATATATATTCTAGATTATGATTTATGAAATCCTTCTGTTTTGCACATATTACAAAGGATAAAAAAGATTTTAATTGAAAGGATTCATAGTGTATAATGCAAATGATATTGATTTCTATCAATACATTATAAGGAGGACTTTTCATGAGTGTACATATTGAAGCAAAACAAGGTGAAATCGCTGAATCTATTCTATTACCTGGTGATCCATTGCGTGCAAAATATATTGCTGAAACATTTCTAGAGGACGTTACTTGCTATAATAACGTACGTGGTATGTTAGGTTTCACTGGAACTTATAAAGGAAAACGTGTATCTGTGCAAGGTACAGGTATGGGTGTTCCTTCTATTTCTATTTATGTAAACGAATTAATCCAAAGCTACGGAGTTAAAAATTTAATTCGCGTTGGAACTTGCGGTGCTATTCAAAAAGACGTAAAAGTACGTGACGTTATTATTGCAATGACAGCTTGTACGGATTCTAATATGAACCGTTTAACATTCCCAGGATTTGATTTTGCACCAGCTGCAAACTTCGACCTTCTAAAAAAAGCTTACGATGCTGGAACTGAAAAAGGCCTACACGTTCGTGTTGGTAACGTTTTAACAGCAGATGTATTTTACCGTGAGAGCATGGACATGGTGAAAAAGCTTGGAGATTACGGTGTACTAGCAGTAGAAATGGAAACAACTGCGCTTTACACATTAGCAGCGAAATACGGTGTAAATGCATTATCTGTCTTAACAGTAAGTGATCACATCTTCACTGGTGAAGAAACAACATCTGAAGAGCGTCAAACTACATTTAACGAAATGATTGAAATCGCTTTAGATGCAGCAATTCAACAATAATACATTAAAGAACTCGTCATACGTCTGTCGAGTTCTTTTTATGTGACTTTTTATTAAAAACTACTTTCGGAAGAGACAGATTTTCTCGTCTACTTTTTTGTACCATTTGTTATAATAAAGAAATCATTTACAGTATTTCTCACAAGAGGTGACGCAGTGAAAAACAGAAGTATCGTCTTTAAACTATTTTTATTAACATCGACATTATTTACAATCATATTCCTCCTTTTTTTCTTAGGACAATCTCTATTTTTAGAGAAATTTTATATTAATAAAAAAGTAAAAACAGTTCAAACTGCTTTTGAGGATTTCGTAGATACGTACGAAAAAAGTGGGAAAAGTTATGAAGAAATTCGAAAACTAAAACAAGAATTTCATGATAAAACAAATGCTGATATGCAATTTCTATCTCCTGAAGGCATTATTAAAAGTGACAACAATTACTATATCGATGTAATTAATCCTAAAAATAGTGAAGCATATTCCATTCCGCTCAATAATCTTTTAACGCCCGAAGAATATAAAAAATTTGAAAACTTAGGATTGAAAAAAGATGACATGATCAACGTCGTCGGTTGGGTACGAGGGAAAATAATAACACCACTAGAATTGACAACAAGTTATAATCGATGGCAAAACGAACGTATCAATTCAGATTTTTCATCCATTAATGGCAATCCTTCTAAAAATAGAATTACAAGCCGATACAAACCTGTGACTCAAATTGAGTTTACTGGTATTGTTTCTAAGTTACAGCTTCCATCCAAAGCGGATGTTCGTCTTGCAAATGATTTTGAAACATTACAAGCCGTTCAATATTTTGCAGATATTATTAGAAATGGTACTGCTAACTCGCATCAATTAAGCTATTTTCTACTAGATAGTGAAGAGAATATAAAAAATAGCATCTTTGTAAAGCCTATTATGGAAAATGGAAAGATTACAGAATATGCTTTTGCGATAGCATCCTTGCAACCTGTTAATGAAGCGATGCTCGTTTTGAAAGATTATTATGTCTATGCCTTAATCATCGTATTTCTCGTAATTATTTTGTTATCCTTCTACTACTCAAAAATTATTGTGAAACCATTAATTAAAATGAATCGTGTTACAAAAAAAATGGCCAATTTTGATTTTAGCGAGAAATTACCTGTAACAGCAGATGATGAAATTGGCGGACTTTCCGGTAGTATTAATACGTTATCTGTAAACTTAAAAGACCGAATTGATCGATTAAATGTTGCCAATACAAAATTACAACAAGATATTGAACGTGAACGTCAATTAGAAAAAACGCGGAAAGAATTCATCTCTGGTGTATCACACGAATTAAAAACACCGCTCAGTGTAATTAGAAGTTTTGCAGAAGGAATTAAAGATGGCGTTAGTAAAGATACGACGTATTACACAGATGTTATTTTAGAAGAAACAGAAAACATGAACAGACTTATTGTTGAAATGTTAGAGTTAGCAAAATTAGAATCAGGTACGTACAAACTAGATATGACGACATTCTCAATCGGGGAATTAATTCAACAAGTCTATACAAAATTATTATTTAGCATGGAGGAAAAACATTTACAAGTGAATATAGATGTAGACCCTTCTATATTTGTGAAAGCGAATCGTAGTCGAATTGAACAAGTAGTTGTGAACTTACTTAGCAATGCAATTCGCTATACGCCAGATGGAGAAAAAATACAAGTCTCCGTTATAGAAATGGAAGATACAGTAAAAGTTGAAATCGAAAACACAGGAAACCCTATTCCAGAAGACAGTCTTGAAAAAATTTGGGATCGTTTCTACCGTTTAGATGCATCGCGTAGCCGTCATACTGGTGGTACTGGTCTTGGATTATCTATTGTTAAAAATATTTTAGACCTACACCATGCCGAGTACGGTGTATATAATACGACTAATAGTGTTGTATTCTACTTTAATTTACAAAAAGTAAAAGAAGTCAAATAATTTGTCTTAATTTCACTAGGAGTTCACATGAAATTCACACTCTCCCTTTATAGTAAGAAACAAGTTAATCCTTTCCTTTACACATATAAAAGAGGAGAGTGCGTGAAATGAAACAAGCAGGACAACCTATTCAAAATGAAAAACAATTAGAAACTATCAAAAATATACTTTTACAATCTTCGAAACGTGATGGCTTATTATTCGTATTAGCTGTAAATTCTGGCTTAAAAGTAAGTGAAATCTTACAATTAAAAGTTAGTGATGTAATCGATGAAAATGAAAATGTTCGCCATTCCATTTTATTTTACAATGAAAAAGTAAAGAAACATAAATGGTTCGCTGTAAATGAAGACTTACAGCACGCGATCGAAGACTACATGAAAGAACGTAAAACTTGGAAACGTAATGAACCATTGTTAAAGTCTCAAAAAGGAACAAAATCTATTACGAGACAACATGCGTGGTACATTTTAAACAAAGCTGCAAAAGAAGTTGGATTAGAAGGGATTAGCTCACATACACTTCGAAAAACTTGGGGATATTGCGCATACAAATCAGGTGTTGATATCGCATTTTTACAACACTTCTTTGATCATAGTACTCCATCAAAAACTTTAAAGTATATCGGTATTGCTTAATAACTCTTATACATAAAAAAGGTTACCATTTATAAATGGTAACCTTTTTTATGTTTCACATTCTCTTTTCTTGTCTCTCCTATATTGTAGTGGTACTCTAATAGTAAGGGGGAGAAATTATGAACACTTTAACAATTGAATTACCGAAAGAAACGGCTGAAAAACTTGATTTATTGAAACAAGCTTATGAAAAGAAAACAGGTGCTTCTATTTCTGAGAGTACTCTTGTTCAAACACTTATCTCAAAAGAATTTATCCAAGCGATAACTCCTTTTGATTTACAACAATTCATCACTAGCAAAGAACAGCATTAATTGCTGTTCTTTTTTTATACGTTATCAGGAGTTTGCTAGAAATTTACCTCGAAACAACTCATTACTTCAGCCAAACTTCTATTAGAGATCTCCCTATCGCTCCTATCTCCTAAAAAGTTTTTTATTTATTTTTAGGAAAACTATTGACAATGATAATGATAACCATTATCATTTATTACGAAGCCAACAATTGATGAATCAACCAAACGCTCAGTAACATTGTTACCCCTCTTTTTCATATAGAAAGGCACTGTACATTCCCCCTG
The DNA here is from genome assembly GCF_027716265.1 of Bacillus cereus group sp. Bc031. Lineage (NCBI taxonomy): Bacteria > Bacillati > Bacillota > Bacilli > Caryophanales > Bacillaceae > Bacillus > Bacillus cereus group sp. Bc031. Next base: position 42,640 of record NZ_JAQFUL010000006.1, on the reverse strand, counting down.
TTTGTACAGTGCCTTTCTTGTTTATTATCACTCAAACAAATTTAATTGCTCAGGCTTTGGCTCACCATATGTAATGTTCATCATTTTCATAAGCTGTTTCGCATTATCAGCTGCATCTCCGCCTGAATTATTGTTAAATAATACGTATATGTCCTTTGTCTTCTTTTTTAATTGTTCTAGTCTTTCTACCCATTCTTCTAATTCTTTATTGTTGTAGCGATATAAGCAACGAACCGCTCTCCAATTTTCCCCTTTATCAAGCCAGCCATGAACATTTCGGCCATGAAAACGTATTAACACCATCTCTGCATTCGTTACTTCTAATACGAGTGGTACTGACCCCATCCCTGCCTGTGGCTCATCACAAATTGTATGAATCCATTTCTCCTGCTCTAGAAACTGTAACGTCTTATCTCTCATTTCTGGATAAAACCATGTTTGATTTCGAAATTCTATCGCACGCGGCAAACCTTCCATTTTTTCTTTCGTATATCGGAGAAAATCTACATTCTTCTTTTTACAATCAAACCATGGTGGATATTGAAATAAAATCATTTTTAATTTACTAGCTTCAATTAAAGGAAGAATAGATTGTTTATATACATCAAACATCTCATCGAACGTAGAAAAAGGAATCTCTCCTTTCATATGTCCTGTCATTCCTTGATATGCTTTTACGATAAAAGAAAAATCTTTCGGTGTTTCCATTGCCCATTTTGTATAATTTCGTTCAGGTTGCATCGCATAAAATGAACTGTCCACTTCTACTATAGGAAAATACTCACTATATGTTCGTAATTTATTTCTATTTTCATAGGGGTCTATATATAAAGAATCATGATCTCCCCACCCTGTTACTCCAATGAAAAGCAAATATATTCCTCCCTTTTTCACTTCACTTTCTATCCATTCTACCCACTTTCTGAACACTTTGACCAATCAATTTCATTAAGTAGTCCCATCTTTAAGAGTATTCATATAAAAATATGATATACTAGATGGAAGAATTTTTAAATTGAGGGGTTATTTATTTATGCTTCCAAACGATGATATTATATCTCATGAAAAACGAATAGAAGAACTAGAGAATAAAGTACGTTTTTATGAAGAACTTGTAAATCAATTACCACATCATTTCACATATAAAAATCCACATATTGGTTTACAAATAAAGAAAACGAGATCGACTCATTCCATTCAAAACATACAAAAAGAGAATAAAGAGGCTGACTTTCAACTTACTTGCGATTCATTATTTTTATTTAAACAACTTGAAACATACTTTATTCATATTTTTGATGCTTTTTCACATCATGTAACCTTTGTTGATAATAAAGGAAATATAACTTTATGTAATCAGGCTGCAGCAGATGATTTTGGTGTAGTACGAAATGATATAATTGGAAAACCAATTCAACAATTACTAAAATTGCCTGAAGAAAAAATTAAAGCTCTAGAAACATTAAGAACAGGCACAGAAATATATAATGAAGAAGTTTTAGACAAAAACTATGGCATTTTAAATAACCGAATTATTCGTGATTATAACGGAGAGATTTTTAGGGTTATTAGTGTTTTTCATTATTTAAACACAGAACGTGATGCAGAAAAATTTTCGTTAGCAGGGCGAATCGCGGCTGGTATTGCGCATGAAGTACGTAATCCTCTTACAACCGTACGAGGATATTTACAATTTTTACAAGAAAATGTTTCTCCATCTAATAAAGAACTATTTAAAAACTTACTTATTCCTGAATTAGATCGCGCAAATAGTATCATTACAAAATTTTTATCTATTTCAAAAACACGGGAATTTACAAGAGAACCCTTTCCCATTAATACGTTTTTACGTGAGTATATTCAACAGTTACTAGCTAGTGAAGTCTTTTTACATAACATTTCAATTGATTATAATTTTTCTACCGAATTAGATGATATTTTAGTTCATATTGATCGTCATGAACTTGTGCAAGTTTTTTTAAACTTATTCCAGAACGCTGTCGATGCTCAAGGAGAAAAAAAACTTTCTATACAAATTACTAGTTACCGCCTTGATAATTTTGTTCGTATTACTTTCACTGATAATGGGACTGGTATTCCACCAGCGATTCAAGAATATATCTTTGATCCATTCTTCTCAACAAAAGATTCCGGTACAGGACTCGGCTTGGCAGTAACGAAAAAAATTATTCAAAATCATAATGGTACATTAAAAATGACTAGCAATGAAGATGGTACTACTTTTACTATTTCAATTCCAATCTTACCTAAAACAGCCCTTGAAAGATTAAATCAAGACAAATAAAATCCAATCCACGAACTGCATGTCAATTGTTAAATCCCTTAACAATCGACATGCAGTTTTTTATGTTGAACTTTTCTTCTTTACATTATATGAAACCTTCTCTATATCTTACTTATTTGTTTGCCAAGCGGGCCAATTTCTTATTTTTTTAGAAATGGTAGTTTGTCCATCACGAATTCAGTATAAATTTCATTTTAATATATAGTAATGACTATTGATTCTATGAAAGAAAGGAATGAAAAGATGAACAATAAAAATAAAGGAAAAGTATTTTATGGTAATGACTGTTGCGAAGTCAGAGCTTGTAGTCATATTAACATCTCTAAGTCCGAACTTACAGAATTTGTTAGACTCCTTCAAGTTCTTGGCCAAGCTATTCAAGCTGTCTTTCAGAACCCTTCTCAAACTAATATCGATAACTTGATAGCTGCGCTCAATAACTTACAAAAGTTCCTCAATTGCTTAGATTTATCCCCAGCACAAAAACAAATTGGAAATTCTATCATTGCTAATTTATTAACTATTTTAAGAACAACACCTTTCTCATGCGGAGCATTATACGTTGAACTACAAAGTCTGCTTAATTATTTATTGTATATCGCTAAGTTATTCAAAGTAGATTGTTGTACGACCGACAAACTAGTTAAACTCATAACAGAGATCCAAGCTATCCTAGTTCAATACGGATCAGGTTGTCTTGGAGGCGGAGGCGCTACTGGTGCTACTGGTGCTACCGGCGCTACTGGGCCTCAAGGACCGGCGGGGGCTACTGGTGCTACTGGGCCTCAAGGACCAGCGGGCGCTCAAGGTGCCACTGGACCTCAAGGACCTCAAGGCGCTCAAGGACCTGCAGGTGTTCAAGGCGCTACTGGACCTCAAGGGCCTCAAGGTATTCAAGGACCTGCAGGGGCTACCGGTGCTACTGGTGCTCAAGGTGTTCAAGGACCAGCAGGGGCTACTGGCGCTACTGGACCTCAAGGTATTCAAGGGCCTGCAGGGGCTACTGGTGCTACTGGTGCTCAAGGACCTCAAGGCGTTCAAGGGCCTGCAGGGGCTACTGGCGCTACTGGTGCTCAAGGACCTCAAGGTGTTCAAGGGCCTGCAGGGGCTACTGGCGCTACTGGTGCTCAAGGACCTCAAGGCGTTCAAGGGCCAGCAGGCGCTACTGGTGCTCAAGGACCTCAAGGTGTTCAAGGACCTGCGGGGGCTACTGGCGCTACTGGTGCTCAAGGACCTCAAGGCATTCAAGGACCTGCAGGGGCTACTGGCGCTACTGGTGCTCAAGGACCTCAAGGTGTTCAAGGACCTGCAGGGGCTACTGGCGCTACTGGACCTCAAGGCGTTCAAGGGCCAGCAGGGGCTACTGGTGCTACTGGTGCTCAAGGACCTCAAGGTGTTCAAGGGCCAGCGGGGGCTACTGGCGCTACTGGTGCTCAAGGACCTCAAGGTGTTCAAGGGCCAGCGGGGGCTACTGGCGCTACTGGACCTCAAGGGCCTCAAGGTATTCAAGGACCTGCAGGGGCTACCGGTGCTCAAGGACCGGCAGGCGCAACAGGTGCTACTGGTGCAACCGGACCAGCGGGTACACCAATTCCTGTAACAATCGCGGCAATCGGAAACTCAAATCCACAAACTATATCACCTGGAACAAACCTTCAATTCAATCAAGTGTTTGAATTAACTAATATCTCTTTCAATGATACTTCAGATACTTTAACAATTTTAGAAACAGGCGTATATGATATTAGTTTCTCAGCGTCTACAACTTTCCCAGGGTCTTCACCATTTGGATTCGGTATTTCATTCAATGGTCAACCACCTACTCGTAATTTCTCAACTAACGTTATCGGTAGTGCTGTTTCTTTCTCTACAATTGTTACTTTACAAGCTGGTACAACGATTTCTATACAGCCTACAGCAAACACTATTTCTATTCCTAACACAGGCGATACAACAGCAACACTATCTGTATTCCGAATTTACTAATTTTCGCTTAAGAAGTATATTTATAATAATATGTATCGTTTAACCGTGCATTAAATCTCTCTTTATATAGAAAGGAGCACTTATTTGGGAGGATAAGTGCTCCTTCTTTACGTTTCTTTACCTCAAATTTACTCTATCTTAATCCTTATTTTGTATGATAAATAGTGAAGTCAAAGATATGAAAGAGGGATGAAAATGAGAGTTATGTCACTAATACGCATTTGGTTTGCACTTATGGTATGCATTATTTTATGTGTAGGATTTTTTTTAACTCTAAAATATTCCACTATATCAAAAGCAGAGAGAAAAACTACTCCATACAAACTTTTGTATACAAAACAAAGCAACATCCCTTATTCCAATTCCACAAAGAATGAAAAAAGGGTTATAAAAGGAATGCTTATTACGAAAGCTTCTAGTTCCGAGGCGTTGCTCCAGATTGCTGAAACGATTAAAAATCAGTATACAAATAAAAAAATCGATGAAATTACACTTTCTATCCACAATGAAAATAACGGTAATTACGAAGAAGAATTACCTTACGAACCTATTAGTAAAGGCAAAATAATCGTAACATACGATTCCGAATCCTTTGGCAGTACGAATATTGTACTTAACGAGTAATCTCATGTATCTCAACGGATATGGATTAATAGCTAATTAAGATAGACAAAAATCTCTACCGATTAAAATTTTGTTTTCATACAAAATAAGAGGCGAATTTTTTTATTCGCCTCTTTCTTTTACCAAAATGAAGGAATCCATTCTTTCACTTTATCAAGCCACTCTTGTTGCTCTTGTTTTCGTTGTTGTTCCTCTTCTTTCCTTCTCTTCTCTTCTTCTTTTCTTCGTTTTTCCTCTTCTATTGTAGTCAATTGTTTTTTATAATCAGCCTCAGATATGAGCGATAACTGAAATGCTTTTTGAGCTGGATTTGCGTTCGCTTTTTTCATAATATCCCGGAACATTGTCGTCGTAATTTGACTACCACCCGGAACATAATGATCGCTATCGGTTTTATCATATCCTACCCAAATCGCACCTACTAAATCTGGTGTGTATCCAACAAACCATGAGTCCTTTGCACCGGTGCTCGGGCCATTTACAATTTGAGTAGTTCCTGTCTTACCTGCCGTATCAACATTAGTAACTTTTGCCTTTTCGCCCGTTCCCTTTTCGACAACACCTTTTAATAAATATGTCATTTTTTGAGAAACTTTCTCACTCGTCACTCGTGTCTCTTTCTTATACCACTTTCCAAGCGTTTCACCTTCAGCATTTTGTATCTCCCTAATTGCATGAGCTTCCACTTGGACTCCGTCATTTGCAAATGTACTGTATGCTTGAGCCATTACAAATGGAGATGTCCCCACATGCATACCGCCTAAAGCAATAGGATACGTACGATCTTCTGGCACTAATGGAATACCAAATCGCTCTAAAGATTTCAATCCTTTATCTAATCCAATTTGTTCTAATAGCCACACAGCTGAAACATTATACGACTTTGCTACGGCTTCATACATTGTCACATCACCGTGAAAAGTATGATCGCTATTTTGTGGTTTATATTCTTTAATGTTAAATGGTTCATCTTTTAATATATCGTATACTTCATATCCTTGTTCTAACGCTGGTACATATACAGCCAAAGGTTTTAACGTTGAGCCCGGTTGTCTTTTTAATTGGGTTGCATGGTTAAACTGTAAAAACTGATACGGCCCTCTGCCTCCAACTAAAGCTGGTATACCACCTGTTTTGGGATTCATAAGAACTACACCCGTTTGCATGAGTTGATCTGAGCCACTATCTTTGAAATAACTATCATTATTCACAACGTCTTCTACGGCCTGTTGTTTTTTCGGGTCAAGCTCTGTATAAATACGATAACCACCTGCTAAAATTTCATTTTGTGTTAATTCGTACTTGTCCATCGCCTCTCTAACAATATAGTCTACATATTGAGAGTATTTTCCCTTGTATTTATCATCAACGCCACGTTTTAACACAAGTCCACTCTCTTTTTCTTTATTATACTGTTCGTCCGAAATATACCCTTGCTCTTTCATTAAACTTAATACGACATTACGTCTTTCAATTGACTTGTTAAAGTTTTTATAAGGTGAATACGCAGATGGTGCTTTAATCAAGCCCGCAATCGTTGCTGCTTCTGAAATTGTTAAATCTTTTACATCTTTATCAAAATAAGATTTAGCTGCTCTTTTTATACCCCAAGCACCTTCACCAAAATAAATTTGGTTCATATACATTTCAATGATTTCATCTTTCGTATACGTACGCTCTATTTTTTTTGTTAAAAAATATTCCTTAATTTTTCGAGAGTATGTGCGGTCTTGTGTCAGAAATACATTTTTCGCAAGTTGTTGTGTAATTGTACTTCCCCCTGCTACAACTTCTCCTGCTGTAATATTTTTAAAAACTGCACTTATAATTCCACTATAGTAAATCCCGTGATGGTTAAAAAATTCCTTATCTTCTACTGCAACAATGGCCTGAACCATAATATCAGGAATATCTTTCTTTTTTACGCCTTCTGTTTTAGAAGAAGCTAATTTAGTCGCAACTTCATTATTTGCATCATAAATTAAGGTCGGCTGCGGAACAGCTTGCTTTAATTCAGATATGTCTTGAATAGAAATTATTATATTTATAGCAATAAATAGAGTAGCGAGCAAACTTCCTAATACAATTAATGAATTACGAAGCTTCTTCCTCTTGTTGAACCACTCCTGCATTTTTTTTAAGTGAGTGTTCTTCAATTTCATTCGTTCACTTCCTTCGTTTGTTTACACTCTTCTTTTCAAAAGGAAGAATATACCTCCTTTTAAATTTATTATAATAACGTAGTCTTTCCTGTAGTGTAAAGCTTTTCTTTCACATTCATACTTTTTGCAAGAAAAGGACATTCTACAAGTAAGATATTCAATATTGATTATTAATATTATTAATACAACAATAAGAGTTATGTTAAGTTTTTGTAAACTTTTCGATAAAATGTTTTAAAAAACGACAGTTTTTTGTTAGAATTGACTAGCCAATATATTTTACATATATTACTTTTGTGGGGGTAACTAATAATGGTCTTTAAATCAAAAAAAGATAAATTTTCTGAAATGTTAATGAATGTTTCCGAAAATTTAAAAGAAGGCGCGCAGTTTTTCGTGGAGTATAAAATTAAAAATGCTAGCGATTTAAAAGAGTTTTCTATGCGCATGAAAGAGTATGAGTCAAAAGGTGACTCATTTATTCACGAAATCATTATGGAGCTAAATAAAGCGTTTATTACTCCTATTGAACGTGAGGACATCCTACAGCTTGCAATGAGTATGGATGATGTATTAGACGGATTAGATCATAGTGCTGGTCTATTCGAAATGTATTCTATTACAGAAGCTGATGAATACATGATTAAATTCGTAGAAGCAATTAATCAATGTGCGATTGAAATTGCAAACTCTGTTGAATTAATGTCTAACAAAAAATTAGTCGACATTCGTACAAATGCGATTAAGATTAAAGATTATGAATCACAATGTGATGATATTCGCCGTCACGCGATTAAGCACTTATTCTCTCGTGAAAAAGATCCAATTAAGATCATTCAATACAAAGAGATTTACGAAGAGCTTGAAGAAGTAGCGGATAGCTGCCAAAGCGTTGCAAACGTATTAGAAACAATTATTATGAAGAACGCGTAAGGAGTTTGATCATGGATACACTCTTGATACTGACCGTTTTAGTAGTCATTTGCGCTTTAGCTTTTGACTTTATTAATGGATTTCACGATACAGCAAACGCTATTGCAACGGCTGTTTCAACGAAAGCTCTAAAGCCTAGACATGCAATTATTATGGCAGCTATTATGAACTTTTTAGGTGCGATGACATTTACAGGTGTAGCAAAAACGATTACGAAAGATATCGTTGATCCGTTCGCTTTACAAAATGGTTCTCTTGTAATTTTAGCCGCTTTACTTGCGGCAATAGCATGGAATTTGATTACTTGGTACTACGGTATTCCAAGTAGTTCTTCGCATGCAATCATTGGCTCCATCGCAGGTGCAGCTATCGCTGCTGCTGGTTTTAGTTCATTAAACTTTAAAGGATTCATAAAAATTATTGAAGCTTTAATCATTTCACCAATTATCGCATTTGTTATTGGTTATATCGTATACAGTATTTTTAAAGTCGTCTTTAAAAACTTTAATTTAACGAAGACGAACAAAAACTTCCGTATATTCCAGATTTTCACTGCTGCATTACAAGCTTATACACATGGTACGAATGATGCGCAAAAAGCAATGGGAATTATTACAATGGCTCTTATGGCGAATAGTTATCATACTTCTAGCGACATCCCGTTCTGGGTACAATTATCTTGTGCCATTGCAATGGGTCTTGGTACTTCTGTCGGCGGATGGAAAATTATTAAAACTGTCGGTGGACAAATTATGAAAATTCGTCCTGTAAATGGTGTAGCTGCTGATTTATCATCATCTCTTGTTATTTTCGGGGCAACATTCATTCACTTACCAGTTAGTACGACGCACGTTATCTCCTCTTCTATTCTAGGGGTTGGTGCTTCTCATCGTGTAAAAGGTGTAAAATGGGGAACTGCAAAACGCATGTTAATTACTTGGGTTATCACACTTCCTATTTCAGCTTCATTAGCTGCTTTATTTTATTCTTTATTACACTTAATCTTTTAATTAAAAGTCGTCTTCCTTATTTTTCTAGGAAGACGACTTTTTTGTGAACAAAGCTTTTTCTCATGAAAAAGCGTGTATAATAATTGGTGGATAAGTTATATAGAGGAGTTGGCAATTTTGGAATACATCATGTTACTTTTCATCGGGCTAATCGCCGGGACAGTCGGGAGTCTAGTCGGACTTGGCGGCGGAATTATTATTGTTCCGTTATTAATCGGATTACATAGCCTGTCACCACAACTTGCAGTAGGAACTTCAATGGTCACAGTCGTTTTTACGGGACTATCTTCCACCCTTACTTATATGAAGCATAAACGAGTAGATTACAAAAGTGGACTTATTTTATTTATCGGGAGTGGCCCTGGTGGTATCATCGGCTCGTGGGCGAATAAATTTTTAAACCAAGATACATTTTCTTTATATTTTGGGATTTTTCTTATTTTTGTCTCCATTCTTCTTATGTTACGAGACAAATTAAAACCCCTTTCTTTATCAAATATGACTGTAATCAAGCGCTCTTTTACAGATAACGAAGGAAACACTGTACACTATCAATTCCCACCGCTTCTCGCTATCTTTATCGCCTTTATAGTTGGTTTTATATCTGGATTATTTGGAATTGGTGGCGGTGCTTTACTTGTTCCAGCAATGATGCTACTTTTTGCATTCCCAGCACATATTGCTGTAGCAACTTCGATGTTTATCGTATTTCTATCAGCAATTGTAAGTTCTGCAACTCACATCTCCCTTGGAAATGTCAGCTGGATTTACGCATTAATTCTTATTCCTGGTGCATGGATTGGTGGAAAAATCGGGGCATATATTAATACAAAATTAAGCGGTAACGCCGTAATTAATTTATTGCGTATCACATTAATTATTCTTGGGACTAGATTAATCATTACTTCTTTTTTATAACGCGTTCTTTTTAGAATGCGTTTTTTTATACACATGAATATAAAAATCCTCCTAAGAGAACAAATAAAATTAGACAAACACATAATAACATGTAATTGGAAATATGTACTTTCTTCACGTTGACCACTCCTATGACTGCGACTGTTATCTTTATGATAGCGAAAAAATAATTCAGTTGCAGTTACAAAGTGCTAACAATGCAAAATCATTTATTACAAATTTTATCCTTATATTTCATTTCTTTGTATATTCTATCGGTTTAATAAAAAAAGATGTCATATTGACATCTTTTTTAATGAAGAAGTGACCATCCCATAAAATCTTCATGTACTTGGCACGCCCTCTTATCGTTTCGATCATATAATTCAGCATAACTATCTGTTTCTTCATCATAAGCCATCGTATAAATAATTTGGCCGTCTACTTCAACGGATAACACGACTCCACCTTTCATCTCTTCTACATGAATGATGGCATTCGCTGGAATTCTCATATCCGTCATTTTTATCGCATCTAACAATATACTAAACCCCCTACAGCGTATTCATTGCTAGTACTATTACACACTAAATCGTATACTACTGTAATAGCATATATTTCGTCAATGAAATTGCTGTTGTAAAGTATATTATCTTTATACATATACGCTAAAATAAAAGAAATAGAGATGTTTAAATGGGGGGCTAACATTGATTTTACACAAAGGAGATGTACTATTCCGTCAAGGTGAGGACGGTCCTTTATATTTTATAAAAACAGGTTTATTAAAAGTAGTAAGGTTAGAAGAAAATGGAACACCATTTCTATTCAATATTATCGTTCCAGGAGAAACGATACCTCACCATTCTTTAATTTCACCGAAGGAATATCACGGTACAGCAATCGCTTTAATGAAAACAGAAGTTGAACCTATAATGAGTAATGAATGGTATAATCAACTTCAAGCGGATCCTGCATCATATGCAAATATCGCTATGCAATTACAGTCAAAATTAAGAATGATGCAGCAACGTATCGACCAATTGACGACCGTCTCTCCGAAAGAACGCCTTCATCGCTTACAAGAATGGTTCACACTATATTTAGGTGACATTCCTATATATGAAATATTAACGCAAACTGAAATTGGTCAACTGATCGGTATACGCCGTGAAACAGTAAATCGACTATTACGAGAACAAATAAAAAACGAGGTAAAATAACACCTCGTTTTTTTTGCTTCTTAAAGCTCAATTTATTGTAAACTTGCTGCTGGACCGAAAAATTCATAATGAATATGTTCTTGTTTCACACCTAAATCAGTTAGTACAGCATTTATATGTTTCATAAATGGTATTGGACCACAGAAATAAAACTCTGCTTCAGTTGTCGGAATAATAGTTTGTAACCATTCTCTTTCAACAAAACCTTCTTTATCAAAGTTCTTCATTTCTAAATCTTTTTCAGTTGGTGCAGAATAACAAGTATATGCTTTAACTTGTTCATATTCATTATCTACTGCCTCAACGTGTTCTTTCATTGCATGTGTATTACTATTTATCGCTGCATGAACAAAACATACATTACGTTTTGAATCTTGTTCAATTAACGTATTTAGCATACTCATCATTGGTGTAATACCTACTCCACCACTAATTAAGACAACTGGTAAAGTTGAATCCATATTTAATACGAAATCTCCTGCTGGTGCACTTACTGGTAACATATCGCCTTCTTTTACATGATCATGTAAGTAATTAGATACTTTACCATCCGGCGTATCTATACCTTTTTCTTTCTTTACACTAATACGATAATATTCTTTTCCAGGAGCATCTGATAAGCTATATTGACGATTATGTGTATATGTTTCACCTTCGATATTTATTTGAACCGTTACATATTGTCCTGGGATGAATGAAGAAACTTTCCCTCCATCTTCAGGTTTTAAATAAAATGACGTAATAACATCGCTTTCCTTCACTTTTTTAACAACTACAAAGTTACGGAAATCTTTCCATCCACCTTCTTTATGTGCCGCTTCTTCATACATCTCTGCTTCAATGCTAATGAATGCATCAGCAATGACACCATACGCTTCTCCCCATGCGTTTAATACTTCATCAGGTGCACCTGCGACCTCTTTAATTGCACGTAATAAACATGTACCTACAATCGGATAATGCTCTGCTTTAATACCTAAACTTCTATGCTTATGACCAATTTGTTTTACAACTGGAATAATAGCTTCTAAATTATCAATGTACGTTGCAGCTGCATAAACAGCATTCGCTAACGCTTGTTGTTGTCTTCCCTTTTTCTGATTTGTATGGTTGAAAATATTCAATAACTCCGGATGTTCCGAAAATAAAATTTCATAAAATCTCGTTGTAATTTCAACGCCTTTTTCCTGTAATAATGGTACTGTTGACTTTACGATTTCAATTGTTTTTTCACTTAACATTGTATCCCACTCCTCTATTTCCTTAACTGTTTTTAGTTTAACTGAATTGTATAATACAGATTGTGATTTTAATCACTATTAACACGGTGTTTTTGTGAAAAATATATGAACATTGAACTTACAAAATAAAATAAGCCAACTAGAATGCTAGCTCGCTTATTATTTAGACTGTATCGCTTGTTCAATTACCCTTATATCTTTCCCATCTCCAACTTCTGTATACCCCCAGATGTTCGTTTCACCCCTATATTTATTTACAATAATGTCTAAGTCATGGTATACGCGATGTGCATACACTACATACTCAATATTTTGGAGCTCCACACCTTTTTTTACAATTTCATAGCTTCTATTTACATCACGTTTTATTTTTTCATTCTTTATGTCTGTATGTATATTTTTTAACGATAATTCTTGTTGTTGAAACCATTGTTTAAATTGGTTCCAGTCCCCTTCTGTATAATTCTCTGCTTTGCCATAATTTAAGAAATTATTATAACTTTCATGTGTCATACGAATAAAATCTAGTACTTTTGTCTCTTCTTGCACATCTTCTATTTCAGCTGTTGTACTTACCTCAGCGGGCTTATTCGCATAATGTAATAATACTTTCATAAGACTATAGCTCGCAATGATCATTACGATAATAATCACGAATACATTTAACAATTTCTTCATATACAGAACTCCTTCTCTACTAAAGATATTACAATGTATGACTATACTTGTAACATTCTCTCGTAGAAATATAATTCCTGTATAAATTCTTCCTATCATTTCGACAATATTCTTTTATACATTTCTCGTTGGCAAATGTTCTTGTAAAACAATATATCCTTCATAAGCTGCGTAGCCAAGTATAGCCATTAATCCGATATAACAAGCAAATACCGTCCATTTCGTTTTTGTATCCACTTTATAGTAGTTTTCCTGTTGTCTCTTTTCCGCATCCCATTCCTCTAATTTTCTTTCTGACATTTCAAATGCTTCTCTTATATGGATGGTATGTGTTTCTTTTTCATCTTCATACGGGACGTAATCCAGTGGCTCAAACTTCGGTAACAAATACTCTAACACTTCAATCTTTTGAAATTCTCCTGTTTTTAATTCTTTCTCTCTTTCTTTTTGCCTTAATACATTTATTTCATGTTGCATCATATATATATATATATTTCGATGCACAGCACCAGTTTCTTTTAACTCCTCTTCAAGCCTTGCAACATATTCTTTCATTCCATCAATTTTATATCCTAATTCCTTAATTGGCTCATCTCTTTTTATTACTCTATACAATTCCATACAGCCGATAATAACAATAAATCCTCCCAAAATACTTTTAAAATAAATTGAATACCCAAGTAATAAAACAAGCCCCGCTCCCAAAATTTTCGTACTTACAACTGAAATAATCCGTCCCCCGTCTAACGGAGAAACCGGAATTAAATTAAAGAAATTAATCATACTTCCGAGTAAAATAATGAGCGCCCAAAACGGCTCTTTCGTTATCATATAAAGTGGAATAGCCGGTAAAAATGAAAGTAATCCGAAAAGAGGTCCCATATAGGCAATATATGCTTCATCTTTTGCATTTTTAGGCATCTCTTTCATTCCAATAAGAGCGCCCATAAATGGCCCATTTCATGAATAAACAACAAATAAATGAGCGCTACCCCAAATTTCCAACCATATATAACCGCGTACGCACCAAGTGATAGAAACATACTAAATACCGTTGAAAACTTTGCTAATTTAAAAATTGCAAATACCCACTTTAACTTAGAAAGTAAAAATAGCCCTATTGCAACAAGAATTCCCCATAATCCTTTTTTATTATTTTTCATATTCCTCTCCTTTATCTTTCATTAATGAATCATATACATTCATCAAAGCTTGTTCTTTTCTCTATTATGACATATTTTTTTCTATTGTTAGAAATAATGTTTATATAATCCATTTTTAGCCAAAAATATAAATAAAAGGAGGTGCACACAATTGAATTTACAATCTCTCATAATAGGCGCTCTATCGTTTTTAGCTTCAACTCTTATTTTTTATACTGTTAGTTACGTATTATTATTAGATTTGTTGCCCAATCACGTATTTATTGCCCTTATCATCCTTTCCGCTCTTATGATTTCTTTCCTTATTACACGAAAATCAATGAATGAGCCATCTGCAAAAGCAAAGTAATAGAGAGGGGCGTCCCCTCTCTATTATCATTTCCTAGGAAAGTACATATAAAATTGACAAATTTTTATTCATCCCAATCCGTAAGGACTAAATAAAGATTCACTTTACCTTTGTAAATTCATTTTTTCACCATACTCTTTAACAATTTGAATAATATTTTGAAAAACACCTATTTTTTCTTGTTTACTATTTAATATTTTTAAATCATAATTTTCATAATATGTTTCTAATGACTTTAATTGTGATTCTGAAGCACCTTGTACCGGAACAGTAGCATGCAATTCATACTGTTTATATCCTTCCTTTACCTTTTCTCCTAAGATTTTTTCACTCTCTTTTGCTCCAATTAATTTTTGAACTTTTTCTGGAAAAATAACCTGCAAATAGTATTTTTGTTCCTTCTCTAACTTGTTGTATAGTGATTGTGAAATCGTATACCGTACTGTATAATTCACTTTTTGATCGCCCGCTTTAATATGAAACGCGGTAATCTGCAAATCTTTTTTCGTTACTTCCGTTAAAGGACCGACTTGTATCTCATCTTCTTTTTGTTCTGATACATTTGGAAATATAGCCAAAAGCTTTTCTGTATCTTTTTTATTCAGCATATACATAGCTTTCTTATGTTGTATCCATCCTCGTCTATCCTCTCCTCTTAGCCATGCATAATATGTTTCCTTTTTCCCATCTCTACTAATTTGTATTTCATATTCAGGTTCACCGAAGCTACCTGTTATTTCTTGTTTTTCAGCTTTATGTATAATGTCTATTACTACATTAGCTTCAGATTCCTGTAACTTTTTCTCTTTATCTTTTTTTTGTATAACGGTTACCTCTATTGTTTCTTTCACTTCATTCACCGTCTCTTCCACTTTTTTTGTTTCTTTTTTTTGCTCAACTTGACTACAAGATGCTAGTAACATAGCAAATAACAACAATACATATTTCCTTTTCAACTGAATCCTCCTTTTACAATAAGAAATTCTTATAATCTTCATATAAAAAACAAAAACGTGACACACTATAAAATACGCTATACTAAGCATTGAAAGGAGGTCTTTTTCATGCCCATTAATTTTCACGATGCAAATAATAAATACACATACGCACAGCGAAACGCCCATATTTCTTGGAGAGAAATGATAAAAAATATTACAGACATACAAAACAAACGAATAATTGATATCGGCTGTGGTGGCGGGATTTATACGAAAGAACTTGCTCTTATGGGAGCAAAAAGTGTTGTTGGGCTTGATTTTTCAAAAGAAATATTACAAGCTGCAAAAGAAAACTGTAGTGGATTTTCAAATATTTCATTCATTCACGGTGATGCACATAGTACTCCATATCCTAACGATACATTCGACATTGTTATTTCGCGTGCGGTTATTCATCATTTGCAAGACATTCCTACATTTCTACGTGAAGCTTCTCGTATATTAAAGAAAAACGGTGTACTTATTGTACAAGACCGAACCATTGAAGATTGTACAATTCCTGGAAGCCCTGAACACATTCGTGGATATTTTTTCTCTATATTTCCGAAACTTATCGAAATAGAATCAAAAAGACGACCAAAAACCACCACGATACAACAAGAATTACAAAAATATTTTCTTCACGTGTTCCCCACTCAAACACAATGGGAAGTACGAAAAATACATGAGTCTGTCGAAGCATTATTGCAAGATTTATCCCCCCGAACAGGTCGATCCATTCTATACGAATTAACAGATTATGAACTTTCTCAACTTCTACAACAAGTACAGACTGCCTTACAAAACGTTTCTCCTATTATCGAAAGGGATAGGTGGACCATTTGGAGCGCCATGAAGTTGTAAGGAAGGAAGCCTCACAAAATAATGTGAGGCTTCCTTCTTTCATAATCTAATTTTGCAACACTCTTGATACCCTCCACTTCTGGCCTGTGCACTTCCACACTTCGGACATACTAAATATCTAGACTGATTTGTCAACAAACTACCTTTTTGAAAGAGTAAAACTTCTGCTTGTTTAAACGAACGCGAATAATATAACCACATAAAACCAATTATAGCAATAATGCCAAATAATACTCCCATCGCAAGCATTCCAGTCACCTCTTTTGGTTTGTTCTTTCCAGCAAGTGGATTGTTGTATTATTCTCTGTAAATTCAAATAATCCCTTCTTTACTCCTATAAATATCAACTTTCTCCGCAAACTTTACAATTCTCTACAAATTTTTACTCCCAATTTACATCCCCCTTTACCTCAAAAAAAGAATATTACCTCAAATAATTCCGCATATAAATATATCTTTTTCAAAAAAATATTGACTTTCAAAAAAAAACATGTAACAATACTGTCAGAATACTTGAATAAAAATTCATTGACGAGAACGAGTACGTTATAGGACTGTCCCCCAGAGAGTTGGCGATTTGCTGAAAGCCAACGTTCAGTGCATAACCGAAAATCATCTCCGAGAAGTAGAACCGAATGTTATAGTAAGTTCTTACCGGCTGTCCCCCGTTACAAGGAACACGTATCATGTTGTACGTTGTAAAGCCGTATACATATAGACTCATTTCTACATGTATAAATTAGGGTGGTATCGCGGGTAAATATAACTCGTCCCTTTCTTTAGGGACGAGTTTTTTGTGTTCTTACAAATGAATGTAAAAAAGGAGGAAAAACAATGAACACTGTATCAAAAAAACATATTTTTTTCACGGGTCTTATGCTATTTTCTTTATTTTTTGGGGCAGGTAATTTAATTTTCCCTCCCATGCTTGGACAAAATGCAGGTGAAAACTTTTGGCCGGCAATGATTGGATTTTTACTAACAGGAGTCGGTTTACCACTACTAACTGTTATCGCAATTTCTCTATCAGGAAATGGTATGCAACAACTTGCAAGTCATGTTCACCCATTATTCGGAATATTCTTTACGGTAGTTGTATACATTGCCATTGGTCCTTCTATGGGTATTCCACGCGTTGCAAATGTCGCTTATGAAATGGGTGTAAGTTCTTTCTTACCAGAAACAATCCGTTCTAGCAGCCTAGTGCTATTTGTATATACAATCATATTCTTTGCTATCGTATATTGGCTGAGCTTGAATCCATCTAAACTTGTAGATCGCATTGGAAATATATTAACACCTATTTTATTACTCTCTATTTTCTTATTGTTTGTTAAAAGTGTATTTACACCACTCGGGCAATCAGGACCAGCGATGCAAGAGTATCAAACTTCCCCGATTTTCAAAGGATTTATGGAAGGATACTTAACGATGGATACCATTTCAGCACTTGCATTTGGAATTATCGTTGTAAATGCTATTCGCTCTAAAGGTGTGAATGATCGTAAATCCATTGCCATCGCAACAGCAAAAGCAGGACTTATTGCCGCTACTGGTCTCGTACTTGTATATGGTGCGCTTGGCTGGCTCGGTACAACTAGCGTCTCGCTCGGATATGCAAAAAATGGCGGACAGTTACTTACTGTTATCGTACAACAATTATTCGGTCCATACGGCTTACTTCTACTAGCTCTAATCGTTACACTCGCTTGCTTAACGACATGTGTTGGACTCGTATCTGCATGTAGTCAATATTTCTCAACATTATTGACTAAATTTTCATACAAAACATTCGCAAGTATCATTTGTGCTTTAGGGTTACTAGTTGCTAACTTAGGTTTAACAAAAATCATTGCCATCTCTGTTCCAATTCTACTCGTTGTATATCCAATTGCAATCGTACTTGTTCTACTATCGTTACTTCATAAATATTTTGGTGGATATCGTTCTGTTTATGTAGGTGCTTTAATTGGAGCAGCTATAGTGAGCGTATTTGATGGATTAAAACAAGGGGGTATTTCAGTTTCATTTATCACATCATATTTTGAATTTATCCCTTTATATAATGAAGGCATAGGCTGGCTAGTACCTGCATTAGCTGGAGCTCTTATTGGCCTTGCAATCGCTAAGCTAAGTGGCGCGAAAAAAGTTCACTTACTAACCGAATCTTGTGAAGTAAAAGCATCCTAAAAAAACTCCCAAAAGGGAGTTTTTTACTTTTGATAAGCAGTATGATTAAAACTGCTTATTTTATACGCTTTCGTATAATAGTCAATATTTGTATCCACTGTTTCTACTTTGACAACATCGTAGCACTCTTCTTGCTTTATTAAAAATAAATAGTACTCTTCTGTCGCCTCAACAATTGCAATTTTATCTGTTTCAACATTATATTGTTCACAAAGCGCTTGTAATGCGTTCACATAATCCCCTAATTTTTTTGATTTATCCATGCCAAATATCGTTTGAACTAGCATATACATTCTCCCCTTTGTATGTACTGTTAACAACTAAATGATAACGCTTACATTCATTAGCGTCAATAAAAAGATTTTGTACAAACTAATAACCAGTGGGGACCACCCCACTGGTTAAAATTTCACTTTCTCATTTCGTCAATTGATGTCGAAACGCATAAATAACTGCCTGTGTCCGGTCACTTACATTTAGCTTATTTAATATATTGCTCACATGTGTCTTTACTGTTTTGAGGGCAATAAACAACTCGTCTGCAATCTCTTGATTACTTTTCCCCTCTGCAATTAATAACAAAATTTCAGACTCTCTTTCTGTTAACTCCTCATGCAAAGGTTGTTCTTTCTTCTGACGCATACGAGACATCATTTTACCAGTAACTTTCGGCTCTAATACCGTTTCTCCATCATAAGTAGCTCGTACAGCGTCTGCTATATCACTCGCTCTTGATGTTTTTAATAAATAACTTGTCGCTCCAGCCTCAATAACAGGATACAATTTCTCATCATCTAAAAAACTCGTTACAACTACAATTTTTGCTTCTGGCCATTCTTGAATAATAGCACGTGTTGCTTCAACACCATCCATCTCATCCATGACAAGGTCCATCAAAATAATATCCGGCCTTAATTGCAAAGCTAACTCTGAACCTTTTCTTCCATTTTCAGCTTCTCCAACTACTTCAATATCTGGCTGCGTTGATAAATATGCTGATACACCCATTCGAACCATTTCATGATCATCCACTAGTAATACTTTAATCATGATTCTCCCCCTCTCTCAATCATAATCGGTACTTTTACTTCTATTTGTGTACCTTTATTCGGAAAACTAAGTACCTTTAATGTCCCACCAATTTCATGAACACGCTCTTGTATTGACCTTAATCCGTAAGAACCAGCCTTATTCACTCCTACTTTAAAACCTACACCATCATCAATAATTTTCAATATTGCATATTGATCAATTTTTCGAAGACGCACTTCCGTTTTCTTTGCCTTCGCATGACGTAAAGTGTTAGATAGCGCCTCTTGTACAATGCGGAATAAGTGATCTTCTACACCTTTTTTTAATTGAATCGGTTCAATTAACCATTCAATTTTCATATGTTGCTTTCTAGATAGTTCTGTTAATAATTCTTCTATACCTTCTGTTAGTTTCTTACCTTCTAACTGTACTGGGCGTAAATGAAGAAGCAATGCTCTCATCTCTGATTGTGCATTTACAACCATATTTTCAACGAGCTGTAACTGCTTTTTCGTCGTTTCTGGAAATTCAGCTACTTGTTCATTAATAGCCGACATCATCATCGACATTGCAAAAAGCTGCTGACTTACAGAATCATGCAGCTCCCTCGCCAATCGATGCCTTTCTTGGGAAATCGCTTCTTGTCTCATCTCTTCATTCCAATGAGCTCGTTCATTCGTTACTTTTTGAAAGAGTCCAGCTTGCTCCTCTAATCGACGAGCCAGACCGATTACTTTTCGTTCCACTTCATGAAATTCATCATCTGCAGTAAACGAAACATCGCTTGGAAAATTCCCTCGCTCCACTTCAAATAGAAACGTATTTAACCCTTGTATACGCTGCTCTATATAGTAACCGATTGCATATCCTACAATTCCCCCGATAAGTAAACTTGTAGTCATAATAAACAAGCCAATTGGAACAGAAGCGATGGATTCCTTCCATAATAAATCATATACTTGTTGCTCACTTTTCCATACATATACAATTGTACAAATAAGTGCGATACTAACTGAGGACAACATAGAATAACGAATATACATCCACGAAATATTTTTTTGTTTCTTCATTATACTTTCCTCACTTCCGTATCGCCTACGACAAGCGAAGAAATAATTTTAATACGACGAGGAGCCTCTTTATACTGCTCTGTTCTAAATGTAACATTGCGGTTAAACCCTGTTTCCTCATGACCTGGCAAGAGCACACGTCCGACAATAACAGAATGATTTAAAGACAGTTCAATATCATATGGCACATATAAACGAATATTACCAACGACACCCCGAATAACAATTACCGTTTCTCCTTCTGGAATCATGGCAGTTGTTAAATCTATTTCCACATCACAAGCACCATATTGAACATTTATATCCTCAAGTTCATAAATATGATCCATCATTCGTACATTGCCTACAAACATATTTTTCAAATATGGTTCTGTACGATATATTTGCTTCTCTTCGTCTATAATCCCTTTTTCTTTAATTTCAACCTTCATTGCCTTTTGCTTATGTCCTTGTTGAATCAATTGATAACCAATTAAAGCTAAACAAGCAAATACGACAAGAACAAATGCTGCCGATGAAAATAAGAAGAATAAAAATACGATACCACCAATAAATAAAAATACATTTCCCCGTACATAACGATTCTTTTTACGATAATGTCTTCCAAACATAAGCATAATAAATGCAAAAATGAGACCACCTGGTTCAAAATGTCCAAGTATCATATCAAGAAAAAGACCGAATCCAAATATGATGAGGAGCATCCCCATTAATTGTGTCTTTGAAAAATGTTTCTTCATTTCAGCTCCCCCCTTCTTGTCACATATACATAGAAGAAAAGGCATTGCTTTCCAACACCTTTTCTCCTATCACTATATCATAAGCCTGTTTTATAATATACTACTATTATTTTGTTAACTCTTTCGTTAACGATACATCATTCTTTTCTTTCATTTCACGCTCAAGCTTTGCAATCTTCATATCAAATGTATCACGTTCATGCTCCTCGTTCATACGAGTTTCTAAGTCACGAATATGATCTTCAATTTCTTCAAAGCGTAAGAATGGATTATTTTCATCCATTTTATGCATCGCAGTATTCATACGACGATTTGCATGTGCCATATTTTCACGTGCCATTAATTCCATACGTTTTGCGTGCATTTCTTTTAATTTATTTTTCATTTCAGAAAGACGACGCTCTAACTCATCAATTTGTTCTACAACACCTGTATACATTTCTTCTAATCGAGTTACTTGCCCTTCATAATAAGCTACTTCTTCTAATGCACGCTCATGTAGTTGTAATTCGCCTGCTTCTTGAGCGATGATCGCTTGCTTAGATCTTTTATTCACGAAATAACGTGCTTGCTCAAGCTCACGAGCAAAGTTAGATTTTAATGTTTTATGACGCTGAATTAACTTCTCAATTTTTGTTATTTCACGCTCACTATCACGTAAATATTGGTTTAACATAGCAATTGGATTTTTTCTTTCTTTCTCATCTAACACATTATGAAAATCTGCTAAAATTGCATCGCGTACACGTCCGAATAAAGATTGTTTCATTATAATCTTCCTCTCTTCTACTTTATAAATTTGATTGATTTTATATTAGTTTTTCATTAACTTGTTCCACTCATCTTCAAAGTTGCTATATGGTTTAGAACTTTCTGGAGCAGAATCAACAACTACATCTTTTTCTTTTTTCCACTCACGGTATCCGTAGTATAAAACTACTAATGCTGCAATACCAATTAATGCTGGGGAATGAGAAAGGGCGATGGACAAGCCGATCAAACCAACAATACCCCAAGCTAACTTTCCAAAAAATGATTGTGCTCGCACAAATGATTTATAGCTCCAGTACACAACTCCTGCTCCGATTGCGAATCCTACAATACCAGCAAGACTACCAAGAGCAATTAAAGCTAAAATACCAGCCGCGATAAACGCTAGAAATTGTTTCATCTTGTGCTTGCCTCCCTTCGATTTGATACTCTTATCTTAACTATTTTTTCTTTTTTCCATAACGAGCTTAAGAACCGTTTTTAACTCAGACTTAAGACCGAGTTGCATTCAGCCTTTTGTAAAAACATACGGTAGCATGGGATCATTCACTCTTTTCCCGCACATAAAAAGCCGTACAGAGAACATTCTCTGTACGGCTTTCGTTACTTTTCATACACTTCATTTTCATTATGCTGTTTTATGATACTCTTTCTTTTCCGCTACTTTAGAAAACCTCGGGAAACCAATTAATATAGAAATGATTCCACATACTCCAACTAAGATTGGATAAAACGCATATGGTAACAGTTCAATTGGAGATAACGCCGCAAATCCTGCTGCTGTTAACATTTGCGCACCATACGGAATTAACCCTTGCACACAGCACGAGAAAAGATCTAATACACTCGCTGATTTACGAGGATCAATTTCATATTGATCTGCAATGTTTTTCGCAAGCGGACCTGTAAAGATAATAGAAATGGTATTATTCGCTGTACACATATTCGTCATACCTACTAAACCAGCTATACCGAACTCTGCTCCTTTTTTTGAACGAATGTTACGCGTTAAAATATTCATTAAATATTGAATGCCACCATTATATTGAATCAATTCGACCATACCGCCAATTAAAATAGCGAGTAATACTAACTCCATCATACCGCCCATTCCAGTCGTTACACTTTTAAAGAAACTCTCTAACGTATAACTTCCATCTAAAAGACCGATAACCCCAGATAGTACAGTTCCACCAGTTAACACGATAAGTACATTCCAACCAAGTAGCGCTGTAATAAGTACTCCTGCATACGGTAAAATCTTTATCCAGTCAAAGCTATGCGTTTTAATCTGCGTATCACTTCCTAAAGTAATGATTACTAATAGTACGATTGTAATAATAGCCGCTGGTAATACAATTAAAAAGTTCGTTTTAAACTTATCTTTCATTTCTGTTCCTTGTGAACGTACAGCTGCGATTGTTGTATCTGAAATAAATGATAAATTATCACCAAACATCGCTCCGCCAACAACAGTAGCCATCGTAAGTGCAATTGAGATATCAGTTTGCCCACTAATACCTACAGCAATTGGTGCTAATGCAGCAATTGTTCCCATTGAAGTTCCCATCGCTAATGAAATAAATGCTCCTATAACGAAAATGCCAGCTACGATAAATCCTTGTGGTAAAATTGATAGCGCTAAGTTAACTGTAGAATCAACGCCACCCATCCCTTTTGCTGTTTCAGAAAATGCTCCTGCCAGTACAAAAATTAGAACCATAATCATAATGTCTGGGTTCCCTGCACCTTTAGCAAATCGTTCCACTTTTACATGAAAACTTTCTTTACGATTCATTGCTAAAGCGACTCCTACAGCAATTGAAATTGCTACAAGTATCGGCAATTTATAGAAATCACCTGTAATAATTCCAGAACCAATAAATAGCGCCAAAAATATCCCAAGTGGTAATAATGCCAAACCATTTCCTCTCGTTTCTTTCAAAGTACCATCTCTCCCTAGTTTCAACCTTTTTTTTATGAATAACAAAAGACCTCTTCCAACGAGAAGAGGTCTTATACATCTATAAGAAACGCTCTTCTCATCTTTCAAGCATATGCTTGCTGGATTTGGCACAGCACTCTGAAATCGAGTCCGCTGCCGAGGCATCGTAGGGCCAGTCCCTCCGCCTCTCTTTATAAGAAGGTTTCATATTTATTTTTTAATAATAATTTCTTCCCTAACTTTACTCGCTTACAAAACAAAAGTCAATTATTTTTTGTATAGATTTTTTTGGTAATTATACAAAAATTTGAATACAATAATCATTTTAACTTTTTGATTTCTTCTTCCAATATTGAAATCCAATAAAATTCATTATTTTTTATTGCAGCTATAATCCACTTTGTAGTGTACCAAGCTAACTCATACTCTTCTTTTGTAACATCGCCACTTTTATAAGCATCCTCTAACTCATCTTCATCCAATACATAGATTTTACCATTCGGTAATAATACTACATCTAAATATAAATCATCAAAATACGGTAAACCACGCTCGTCTATTTCATAGTCTTTCGCCACATCGATATAATATTGCACTAATTCCTTTTGATCATCTAACATAGCAGTAATCGCAAAGTTTTTCTCGTCTATGAAATATTGAATCCACGTATACTGATTGCCAGCAATACATAGCTCTTTACCGTCATATTCTTTACAACTAGGTTCTCTCACCTTTTTTATTTCCAGTATTCCTAGCATTCCTTCTTCTATTTGCTTAACCGTATAATCCTTCTCTAGTAGTCGCTTCCACGAAGAACCGTCACCATATTTACGTTTCATTACGTCTGCTCCCCTTCTATATAGAAAAGCCCCCACATATTATGTGAGAGCTTGTTCAAATTATAATTAAGCTGCTTGCTTATTAGAAATTTCTTTCAAGTAGGCTTGTCCTTTTTCAGCGTCATATTGACCTTCCCATTTAGACATAACTACAGCTGCTAAAGAGTTACCTACAACGTTAACTGCTGTACGAGCCATATCTAGAATACGGTCAATACCTGCAATAAACGCTAAACCTTCAGGTGGAATACCTACTGTACCAAGTGTCGCTAATAATACAACGAACGATACGCCTGGTACACCTGCGATACCTTTTGATGTAACCATTAATACAAGCAATAATGTAATTTGTTGTGTAATGGATAAATCAATACCGTACATTTGCGCTAAGAAAATAGCCGCAATTGCTTGATATAAAGTTGATCCATCTAAGTTAAATGAATAACCTGTCGGAATAACGAAAGATGTAATTGCTTTCGGACAACCGAACTTCTCCATCTTCTCCATGATTTTCGGTAAAACTGTTTCTGAACTCGCTGTAGAATATGCTAAGATCAGCTCGTCTTTTAAAATCTTAAAGAATTGGAAAATGTTAATTCCAAATATTTTCGCTGTAAGTCCTAAGACAACTACAACGAAGAAAATCATTGCCCCGTATACTACAATTAATAATTTCCCTAATGGAATTAACGAAGCAAGGCCAAATGTAGAAACTGTAACTCCAATTAGTGCAAACACACCAAATGGTGCAAATTTCATAACTTGATTTGTTACGTAAAACATCGCATCAGCTACACCTTGGAAAAATTGAAGAACCGGTCTTCCTCTTTCACCAATTGCTGCTACACCTAAACCAAATAATACAGAGAAGAAGATAATAGCAAGCATATCTCCGTCAGCTAATGACTTTACAATGTTTGTTGGAACAATATTTACAAATGTATCTGCAAACGAATGACTTTGTACTTGCTCTGTCGTATGTGTATATTTCGAAATATCTGTCTTTGTTAACTGCTCCATATTTACGCCTTTTCCTGGTTGGAAAATATTCGCAATTAATAGACCGACAATAATTGCAATTGTTGTAATAATTTCAAAGTAAATAATTGTTTTTCCGCCTAGTCGACCTAATTTTTTAACATCGCCAACACCAGCAACCCCAACAACAATACTTGCTACAACAATCGGTACTACAATCATTTTAATTAGTCGGATGAAAATATCACCAATTGGTTGTAAGTAACTCACCACTGCTGGATTGCCAAAGAAAATCGCACCAACCGCAATACCAAGCACAAGTCCTATTAATATTTGCCATGCAAGTCCTATTCTTTTCATATTTGTTGTAACCCCCTCTTCGATGTGTCACTCTACCTCTCATTCTATATCTATAAAACTTGAAATTAAGAGTATTACATATTATTCGACAATTCACTACATTTGTCCCTGTTAAAAATCATAAATCAAAATTTAAAATCTGACAACAAAATAAGTTTGCCCGAACGCAAATAATTTTCTTGACAAAAATAAAACCCATGTCAGAAAACCTAACATGAGAACGATTCCTTACTAGTATTTTATTGAGTTTCCAAATTAAATTTCACTACATAAAATAGACCTAATTATTCCTTTATTTAACAAAACGTAATCCAGAACACACCTTTGTTACACAAATTAAGAAAGAGAATCACCATTACAATTACCGTAAAAAAATGATAAATTCCGACAAAACTTAGTAATTTTATAAAATTTTCTTTACATTATGGTTACAACGATAGACACTCTTCTTCTTATGATATATAACATTCATAGGGAAAGGAGCCAGACAACCATGAAAAAGAAATTTGTAGCGTTCAGCGTTTTAGCAGCAGGAACGATTTTTGCTTCCCCGTTACTTTCACCCGCATACGCTGAAACGAATCAAGATAAATTATCTAATATTCAATCTGAATTAGAAGGAAAACAAAATGACTTACAAAATAAATCAGCCGAGAAAGAACAAATAGAAAAAGAAATTCAAGAATTACAAAAGAAAATCGACGATTTAACTACTTCTATTAATAAAAACGAAGCTGAATTAAACGATACAAAAAAAGAAATTAGTAAGACACAACAAGTAATTACTGAAAAAAAGAAACATATAGAGCAATTACAAACAAACATAGATACGCGTCAGGAAGTTATTAAGCAACGACTGCAATCTATGCAAGAAAAACCTCGCACAAATATCATTACGGAAGTATTAACAAATTCTGCAAACATTGCTGATCTTGTTGATAATATGTACTCTGTCAGTTTAATTTTAAATAATGATACTGATATTGTGAAAAAACAAACAAATGACCAAGATGCTGTGACGAAAGAAAAAGAGGCTGTTGAGAAAAAAGAACAACAACTGAAAGAATCCGAGCAAAAATTAGAACAAAAACAACAAGAATTACAAAACAACCAACAACAGCAACAAACTCTTATTAGCGATCTACATACGAAAGTAGCAAAAGTAGATTCAGAGATTGAAGGATTAGAAGAATCTAAAGGTATTTTAGAAAATCAGCGTCAAGCTGTTCAAAAGGCAATTGAAGAAGAAAAACGCGCAGAAGAAGCTCGTAAAGCTGAGGAAGCTCGCAAGGCGGAAGAAGCTCGTAAACAAGCTGCTACATCTGCTCAAACAGCTCAAGCGGCCCCAACACCACACGATACAAACATCGGAGGATTTATTAAACCAGCAGCTGGATCAAAAACTTCTGGTTTTGGCGTACGCTCTATAGATAACCATAAAGGAATCGATATCGCTGCTTCAGGAACTGTTCCAATTATTGCCGCTGCAGATGGCGTTGTTATTCGCTCAGAATTATCATCTAGTTACGGAAATGTTGTGTACTTATCTCACCGTATTAACGGAAAAACATATACAACAGTATATGCTCATATGAGTAGCCGTTCTGTATCAAATGGACAAACTGTAAAACAAGGAACTCAACTTGGATTTATGGGGAATACTGGCCAATCATACGGACAACATTTACACTTCGAACTTCATCTGGGAGAATGGAATGTCGGCAAGACAAACGCAGTTGATCCATCTCCTTATATCGGATTATAAAAAAACTCGGTGCATACCGAGTTCTTTTATTTCCACTTCACACACTATAGGCATTCTACATAGACTATAACTAAATGCCTATAGTTTAAGGGGTGAATTATATGAATACACAATTACAGCAAGAAATACAAGAAGCTAGAGAGACTTTTATTGGCCGGATATTTACATTTGGTGGCTCAGTTTTATTTTTAATCGGATCATTCCTCGCAGTCATCACAGCCTACAAAGCATATAATCGCTTACTAAATACACCTACAACATAATAAAAAGACGGAGATTTCTCCGTCTTTTTATTATGTAAACATTTTAAATACACCTATCACATTTAAAAATACAATAATTACAGTTACTGGAATAACATAACGAAGTAAGAAGAACCAAATATTAAATAATGTTTTCCCTTTCGTTTCCGTAACTTCTAATTCTTTCATTAACATTTCTTTACTCATTTTATTTGGTACGAATAGCGAAATAGCTAGTACCCCTAACGGCAGCAATACGTTACTTACTGAGAAGTCGACTAAGTCAAAGAATGTTTTCCCAAATATTTTCACATCACTCATAATACCAAACGATAACGCTGACGGAATTCCAACCGCAAAAATTAGAATACCAATTAATAATGATGCTGACGGACGCTTTTTCTCATTATCTTTCGCAACAGATGCTACTACAATTTCAAGCATGGAAATCGCAGATGTTAGCGTTGCAAAGAAGAATAACACCAAAAACATAATGAAGAAAAATTGTCCAAATGGTATTTTTGCAAATACCGCTGGAAGGACGATAAATAGTAACCCCGGTCCTTCAGTCGGCTTAACACCTAATGCGAAAATCGCTGGGAAAATCGCTAATCCTGCAAGTACTGTAATAAAAACAGTTAAACTTACAATAGATGTTGCTGATTTTGCTAAATGTTCTTCTTTCTTCAAATAAGAACTATACGTGACCATTACCGAGGCCCCAACTGTTAGCGAGAAGAATGATTGTCCCATCGCGTATAAAATCGTATCTGCTGTCAGCTTTGAAAAATCTGGTTTTAAGAAGAACTCTACCCCAGCAAAAGCACCATCCAGTGTTAACGCACGAACAATAATTGCAATAAACAAAATAAATAATAGCGGCATCATATACTTACTTGCTTTTTCTATCCCTTTCTCTACACCTTTACTTACAACAAAAATCGTACAAAGCATAAAGACAAATTGCGCTCCAATCGCGCTTACTGGATTTGAAATCGTCTCACCGAATAATTGCCCATAATCAGTCACTCCATTCCAGAAACTTCCTGTCACACTATAGTATAAGTAAAGTAAAATCCATCCACCTACAACACTATAAAAAGATAGTACACTAAAACAAGTAACAACTCCCATACGACCAATCCAAGGATATAACTTGCTATTTGGCACCAATACTTTATACGCTGTAACTGCCTCTTTTTGCGTACTACGTCCAATAACAAATTCAGCTAAAAGGAGTGGCATACCTATAAATAAAGTTAATAGTAAAAATACAAGGAAGAATGCGCCTCCCCCGCCATTACCTGCAACATATGGAAATTTCCATATTGCACCAAGACCTACTGCGGCTCCGGCTGCTGCGAGTACAAAGCCTATTTTCGACGTCCATTGCTGTGTTTCTTTCATCATAAATTCCCCTTTTCTGAATATTTAAACTTTTATCAATTATACACTTTCATTTCATACTCGCACACCTCCTTTAGAAAATAAAAAAGTCCCCTACACGCAAATATGCATGTAGAGGACGATATATGTAATGTTAATACCGTGGTACCACCTCAATTGGATTGATAAATCCCACTTGTTCAAGTACAGGAAAAACTCCGATACTCTATCCTTTTAACGGCGGAACCCGGGTTGCCTACTACAATGTCAACATACCTCTCGCAAGCCCATTCTGTATATCTTATCGTACCGGGCTCACACCTTACCCCAGTTCTCTGAACGTATCAAATATACATACTCTTCTTGCTCATCGATTTCATCTATTGAAGTTACTTGTGATTATAAATTATATTTTTATAGTTGTAAAGTACAATTTACTCATTATCCTATATGAACTCTTCTCTCTAATTCTTGTAAAAACAATTCTCTTTTTTGTTCATTTTGAACATATATCGACTTCAATACCTCTTGCAACAATATATTTTTCTCTCTTTTCTCTATTTGTAATTCTTTCACCTTTATTCTAACTTCGTATAAAAAATCAAGATACGATTCATACGTCTCATCATATTTATTTGCGATATCATCTCGAATTTTTTTTGCAAGTTTTGTGCTCGCTCCGCCAGTAGAAACAGCCACATTCAGTAATCCACGATGAATCGCTGCCGGAAAATGAACATTACCACTTTCCGGATTCGTAATAACATTTACTAATTGATTCTCTGCGACATCTTCAGCAATTTGTTCATTCAATACAGCATCACTACTCGCTGCAACAACTAAAAAGGCGTCTTTAATATCACTTTTTTCATACTCCCTTTGATACCAACGAATTTTCTTTTCTTCTACAAGTTTCACTAAATTTGCATCCAATTCAGGACTTACCACGACTATATCTGCACCTTGTTTGAGTAAAGGAATAATTTTGAATCCCGCGACTTTCCCTCCACCAATGACAACAACACGTTTCTTCTCAACTCGCACTGTAAGTGGATACATATTGATCTCCCTTCAATAATTTCTTCGTTTTCTGAATTAACATATATTGAAACGCTTCATTCTTCCCTAAATATGGACTTATTTTTATCTCATCTAGCTCATATTGGCGTACTTCTTTTTCAATATGCTTCATAAGCAAACCTGTAAATAACAAGTAAGGCAGTACAACGATATTCTTTTCTTTTCGTTCTACAACTTCCTTTAACTTCTCCTCAAATTTCGGCTCGGCAGCTGCTAAATAACAAACTTCTACTTTTTTAATTTTCTCTTCCGTTTGAAATAAAGAAGCGATCCAGTTTATATCTTTTAGTACTTCAGGATCACTGCTCCCTCTTGCAACGAGAAGTAACGTCACTTCATTCTTATCTTCCTGTTCAATGCCACTTCCGCTATACACCGATTTAACAAGTGTTTCTGATACACCAAACGGATTACCATAGGTCACTTTAACATTCAAAAATTGATTAGTTAACTTTTCCAATTCAAACGGAATATCTTTTTTCACATGACCTGCCGCTAATAAAAAAACTGGAATAACAATAATCTCTGTAGCACCACGCTTCACACATGTACGGAACCCTTCATCAATAGTTGGACTCGCTAACTCTAAAAAACAAATTTCTTGAATACTTGCCTCTACACGGTTCATACATGACGTAATAAATGCAACCGCTTCTTCTTTCGCTGCTTTCAAGCGACTTCCATGACATATATATAAGATGGCTTTCATTTTATAACACTCCACTTACTTGATACGTACCTTCTGTCTGTTTCTCAAACCAATGAATTTTTTCTCTAAAACGGACGACTTCTCCAATTACAATCATGCTTGGATTTTGGATTTGTTCTTTTTTCGCAACATCTACAATTGTTCCTAACGTCCCAACAACTGTGCGCTGCATAGATGTCGTTCCCCGCTCAATAATAGTAGCAGGCGTACTTTTATCTTTTCCATGCTTTATCAGTTGCTCACATATGTAGGGTAAATTGCTAACCCCCATATATACAGCTAAAGTCTCTACACCTTTCACTAAATTTTCCCACTTCACTTCCTCTTCAGCATCTTCTTTTCTATGCCCTGTCACAATAGCAAAACTTGCACTTGCATCACGATGTGTCACTGGAATACCAGCATAAGCAGGAGCAGCTATTCCAGCTGAAATACCAGGAACGATTTCAAACGGTACACCTTGCTTTGCTAACGCTTCAGCTTCTTCTCCTCCTCTACCAAATACAAATGGATCCCCACCTTTTAGCCTCGTTACAACTTTTCCTTTTTTCGCATATTTAATAAGAAACGTGTTAATTGTCTCTTGCTTCATCGTGTGATAATTTGGTAGTTTTCCGCAATAAATTAAATCCGCTTCAGGCTTTGCATAAGAAAGCAATTCTTTATTCACGAGACGGTCGTATAAAATAACATCTGCTTTCTCAATGCATTTCAATCCTTTTACAGTAATTAAATCTGGATCACCAGGGCCCGCTCCAACGATATATACTTTTCCCATCATCTCTCCTCATTTCTACTATTAAAGTGAAACTTCCATCCTTATATAGGAATGGAAGTTTTCATTTCTTCATATTTCAATGTTCCTTACTCATGAATAACAAAGGCTGCGCTTTTTCGAATCTTCTTTTTTTCAAATAAAGCAATCTCCTTTACTTCTGGTAACGGTAAAAAATGTTTTTCAAGTTCAATCTCCGCCATCTTAAATGCCTTTTCTTCACTTTCAGCAACAACAACAATTGGAACAATACTATTCTCTAATACAGCTTCAAATCGATATAAATCCATATTGTCCCTCCTAAGACGCTATTACTTCTTCTAACACGTTATTTAACGCTGTTTGTAATGTCTCTACACCAACACGGCCTACAAAATCATAAAACGTTTCAGCTGGTAATTTATTTTCTTTGAAGTAACTTATAAATGATGCGAGTACATCAGGTAGATCCTCGCCATCTATTTTTCCTTTTAACTTTTGATTATAAGCACCACCATCTAACAACGTTCCACCTACATATATTTCAAAGGCTTCAACAATTCCTTTTTCCTTCGTTTTCATTTTTACACCTTGTAATCCAATGTCAGCAATTTGACGTTGACCACATGAATTCGGGCATCCTACCATATGAATACGAATCGGAACATCGAGTGCAATTTGCGTATCTAAGTATTCGGCAATTTTTCGTAACCTTTCTTTCGTTTCTACTAAAGCAAGATTGCAATATTCAATACCAGTACAAGAAACCGCGTGACCAATAAACGATTTCGGATTTGCTGATATCGCTTCAAACAACGGCTCATTTAGCAAGCCAGGTACATTTTCTGGCGGAACATTCGGAATAATGAAGTTTTGTGAATTACATGTACGAATTTGTCCATTTCCATATTGTTTAGCAATTCTTGCAATCTCAAACATTTCTTCTGCATGTAGGCGTCCTACCGGCACATTAAAACCTACATATTTTAGTCCCTCTTGTTTTTGATCTTGGACACCATAAAAGTATCCCGCATTCCAGCCTTTAAGAGCACTTTCTCCTTTACTTTGTAATGGTCCTGTATATTCTATTAGTTTCTCTTTAAACTTCTCTGCTCCCCAGTCTGCAACAAGAAATTTCAAACGAGCTAAATGACGTTTTTCACGATATCCAAAATCACGGAATATCGTAGCAATTGCAATCGCTACCGCTTTGACTTCTTCTGGCAAAACGAATACATCTAATTCATCAGCTAAATATGGACGAGCCGATAACCCACCGCCTACTTTTATATGAAAACCAACTTTTTTCTCACCATCTATTTCTTTCGTAGCAGGTGTAAATGCAACACAGTTAATCTCTGCGTTTGCTGCGTTATAAATGTTAGAACTAATAGACATTTTAAATTTACGTGGTAAGTTAGAAAACTCTTCATTATGTTGGAAGTAGTCATATACCTCTTTCACAATATGTGTTGTATCAAATAATTCATTTGCATCAATGCCAGCAAGTGGATTTCCCGTAATATTACGCGTTATATCACCACACGCCCCAGCTGAAGATAACCCAACTCTTGCTAACCTTTTAAAAATATCTGGAATTTGATGAATTTCTAACCAATGAAACTGAATCGCCTGTCTTGTCGTAATATCGATTACGTCACGTCCATAATCCTCAGCGATAGAAGCAAGCACTTCTGCCTGTGCATTCGTAATAATTCCAGAAGGAATATTTACGCGCATCATAAAATAACCCGCTTCTTTCGGTCTTTGTAAATACAACCCTGCCCATTTGAATGCGTCCCACTCTTCTTTCGGAATAGATTCGAAGCCATTCTCTGCATAGTAAGGAATATCATTAAAGATTTCCAATCCATCTTTTTTTAATTTATTTTTCTCAGTTTGATTTAATTTTTCATTGTTAGCCCATACTTTTTCATAACTCATTTTTTATCCCCCTATATAAAACTACGCTCTTGTAAGTATTTCACGATTTGTTCTGCACATTCTTCAATAGAATACTTGTGCGTTTGTACAATTAATTCCGCTTTCTCTGGTTCCTCATACGGTGAATCGATACCTGTAAAGTCTTTAATATCACCTTTTCTTGCTTTTTTATAAAGCCCTTTCGGATCACGTTTCTCACACTCTTCAATTGGACATTTTACAAACACTTCTATAAATTCATCTGCAGCTAATAGATCTCTAACTTGTTTTCGGTCTACTCGAAACGGTGAAATAAACGCTGTAAGAACAACAGTCCCTTGATCTACAAATAACTTCGCCACTTCGCCAATCCGTCTTATATTTTCCATACGATCACTTTCAGAAAAGCCTAAGTCTTTATTTAAACCGTGGCGTATATTATCTCCATCTAGTACATAGTTTCCAATATTCTTTTCAAATAGTTTACGAGCAACCGCGTTTGCTACTGTAGATTTACCCGACGCTGATAAACCAGTAAACCAAATTACAAAACTATGATGCCCATTCTTCACTCTTCTCTCATCTTTTGAAACAGAAGCTGTATGCCAAGTAATATTCGTATCCATTTCATTCTCTCCCTATTCTGTTACTACTTCTTTTTTCAAACCTTTAATTAGTACCTCTACTACCTCTTTACGACTAAATGTACTTGGAGGAATCTCACCGTTTCTTAATAGTTCTCTTACTTTCGTACCCGATAAAATAACATGATCTTCTTTTCCGTGCGGGCATGTTTTTGTCGAAGCCATCGCTTCACATTTCGTACAGTAAAAACTATGTTCAAAAAATAACGGTGTAATCCCTAACTCTTCCACTGTAAAGTTTGTAAAAATTTCTTGTGCTTCATAAGTTCCGTAATAATCTCCTACCCCAGCATGATCGCGCCCTACAATAAAGTGGGTACATCCAAAATTCTTTCTAACTAACGCATGGAATATTGCTTCCCTCGGTCCTGCGTAACGCATTGCCGCAGGAAATACACTTAAAAAGACACGATCTTTCGGATAATAGTTTTGAAGTAATACTTCATAGCTTTCCATCCTTACATCAGCTGGAATATCATCCGACTTCGTTTCCCCAACGAGTGGATTTAAAAAGAGTCCATCTACAATTTCAAGAGCAGATTTTTGAATGTATTCATGGGCACGATGCACCGGGTTCCTCGTTTGAAATCCTACTACTGTTTTCCAACCACGTTTTTTAAATTCTTCTCTCGTTTCAATTGGGTCTAAATGATAAGAAGGAAACGGATTATTTTCAAAGCGTTTCGTAAGAACAATAGCCCCACCGACATAAACATTCGGTCGTTCATATAATTTTTTCACTCCCGGATGAGCCTCATCCGTCGTTTTATATACTAGTAACGCTTCTTTTTCCTTATCAGGCACAAAAATATCTTCTATTTGAATGACACCATATACGCTTCCACCGTTAACAAGTTTTACTTCCTCTCCAACTTTTAGCGTCTCTGCTACTTCTTCTGTTACTGGTAATGTAATTGGTATACTCCAAACGCTCCCATTAGCTAAACGAAGCGTTTCTACAACCGAATCATAATCTTTCTTTCCTAAAAAACCAGTAAGCGGGCTATATCCCCCTGTTGCTAATAGTTCTAAATCACTTAACGCAATGTTATCTAGCCCAATTTCTTTTTCAATTTGTAATACGTCATATGTCTCGTCTACACGGTTTACTAATTCGTTTACTGTACTCATGTTCTATATCCCCTCTTAGTTTTATTTCAAGATTCATCTTATTGATAATGAAGACCACATTCAGTTTTCACTTTCCCAGCCCATCTACCATCTCTTGAATCGCCACCCTCTCCTACAGGCAACGTACACTTCTCACACCCAATACTTGGATATCCAATATCATGTAATGGGTTATACGACAAGCTATGCTTGTATACATATCGCCATACCTCTTTCCACGTCCAATGAATGAGCGGACAAACTTTAATAGATTGAAAGCGATGATCTTGATTTATAAACTTTGTATGCTTACGCGTTTCTGATTGTTCCCTCCTCAACCCCGAGATCCACGCTTTTTCATTCGCTAATGATTCTTCTAACGGTGAAATTTTCCTAATCTTACAACAAAGATTAGGATTGCTTTCCCATAGCTTGTTACCATGCAATTTGGCTTGTTCATCAAGTGTAAGTTTTGGCTGTTTTTCTATAATATTTAATGAAGGAAATCGTTCTCGTACTTTTTGAATTAATTCATACGTTTCTTGAAAATGAACATTTGTATCCAAAAATACAACTTTAGCAGATGGATTTACTTGGTTAATAAGATGCAGTAGTACCATCCCTTCCACTCCGAAGCTACATGCGTATACAATTTCACTTTTATATTCTTTATAAGCCCAACTCAATACAGATAACGCGCCTTTTGTTTCATCTTCTTCTGAAAATAAAACATCATTTTCTTCCCACGTTTCATACGTCAACATGTTTTTTCCCCCTGTAAAAGCAAAAAGGCGGTTTTAACCTAATGAAATAGGTTAAAACCGCCTCTAGTTTTTCTAGTCAGCGCTTTTTACTTTAAACGTACTTTTTCACTTTTCTCTAATTGAATGACTTTTCCATCTTGCACAACAATTGTAATTGAACCATATTTCATATCAGCAAGCATCGCTTCAATTTTCTCAGATACTTCCTCAAAATGTTCCCGTACACTCACGCGAACAGCCCCCCCTTTTTTATTCATAAAAAAAATCTTTCCCATTTCGAAAAGACTGTTCGGTAATATATTTTACCTTATCTTTCAAAATGGATTCCATTTTGCTGGATTTAGCACCTTGCTTTCTATAAGCAGGTTGCCGAGCTTCGCCGGGCCAGTTCCCTCCGCTTCTCTTGATAAGCTTTGTATTTGTATTTTATCATAATTCTGATTTTTTTCAATCCTAGTTTTCCGATATATTTTAATTATTTTATTTTACAAAAAAGGAATTGCCCATCCGAACAACTCCTTTTTCCTCATTTAAACAAGTTCTTTAATACGTATGCGATCGTTCCCAATAATATTTTCATATGTTTCGCGCTCTACAACAATTTGTGATGTACCGCCTTTCACGAAGACGACAGCTGGTCTACGAATCCGATTATAATTATTCGCCATCGAGTACCCGTATGCCCCTGTACAAGAAATCGCTAGTAAATCGGCAGAGGCAACTTTCGGTAAAGTAATATCCCAAATTAACATATCTCCACTCTCACAGCATTTCCCTGCAATCGAAACAACTTCCTCGTTCTCATCATTCCCTCGATTCGCTAACATCGCTTCATAACGAGCGTTATATAAAGCAGGTCTTAAATTATCAGTCATCCCACCATCCACTGATACATATTTCCGAATACCCGGAATGTCCTTCACAGATCCGACTGTATAAAGTGTCGTTCCAGCATCACCTACAATGCTACGGCCTGGTTCAACCCATATTTCTGGCAATGGATAATTACATAACGTAAATTGTTCTCTCACCGCACTTGTTACAGCTCGCACATACGTCTCAAGAGTTAATGGTGTATCGGACTCTGTGTAGCGTATTCCGAATCCTCCCCCTACATTTAGCACTTTTACTACATAGTTGGTTCGCTCTCTCACTGCTTCTAAAAATTGACGAAGAACTTCAATCGCTCGCACAAAGCCAGCCGTTTCAAATATTTGTGATCCGATATGTGAATGAATTCCTAACACGTTATAATTTGATTTTTGTAAAGCAAGCTCAATTGCCTGCATCGCTTGACCATTTGACACGCCAAATCCAAATTTTGAATCATCTTGACCTGTTGTAATATATTCATGTGTGTGCGCCTCTACTCCGGGCGTTACACGAATTAATATGTTCACAAATTTCCCATGTTGCACTGCTAAATCATGCAAAATTTCTAATTCTAAGAAGTTATCTACGACAAAACAACCAATATTCGCCTGAAGAGCCATCACAATTTCTTCATCTGTTTTGTTATTGCCATGAAAATGAATGCGCGATGCAGGAAATCCTGCTTGTAGTGCAGTATATAATTCTCCTCCAGAAACAACATCTAATGACATATTCTCTTCACGAGCTACTCGGCACATCTCCATGCACAAGAACGCCTTGCTTGCATATGCTACTTGATAAGAGAACCCACTTTCTTTAAAAGCACGATGAAACGCGCGGCACTTTCCTCGAATTGACTCTTCATCGTATACATAAAGTGGTGTTCCATATTGTTTTGCTAGCTGCGTCGTGTCGCACCCTCCAATTTCTAAGTGTCCTTGCCCATTGATTCGGCTTGTGCCGTGTAAATACATTTGAATTCCTCCCTTATTTCCTCTAAAACTCATAACCCCAATCTTCTATTCATTGCAGCACGCTTTTAGATAGACAAAAAACGCGCGGAACAATGTTCACACGCGTTTCTTATTAGGAAAAATATATATTGAAAAAATAAACGAGTTGTTATCTCCTCAAAATAAGAAACCGCATCAACATCTCCAAATAGCTCTCCATAAAATAAATCTTATGACAGTACTACATTTATTCAATGCAGTCCCAATATATGAATAAGATGGTTATTCTTATATTTCGGCAATAGTCCCTTTCAACCTATGATCACAGATTCCATTAAATCTCCCATAGCTTACTCTTTCCTATCGCGGCCTCTACCTTTGAGAGTAGATGAGGTAAGTCTATTTAATTTTCAAACATCTAATTGTTGCTATTAACAATACCAAAGGACCATTTTATTTGTCAAACAATTTTTTATATTGCTTTTTGACAGTTTAGTTTCGTATCGTTTGGTAAGCGCTTTACTGAAACCTTTGTCACTTCCCATTCACCTTCTTCGTTATTAAATGTAATCGTTACCTTCTCAAATGGTGGCGCAATTTTCCCTGCAACACGTTCATACTTAGTCACTTCAATACTCGCTTGAAATAAATATGTACCGCTATACACTTTTTTTAAACTAATAATTTTCGGGCATTGATAAGGCTTCAAGCTCCCATATTGTTTTTCGATTGCTTTATTTATTTTCGGAAATAACACAGAATAAAGGGCATCTTCCATAAGAGGTGCATCATACTCTGCTACCGACACACTTGGTGAAGCCAAAAGTATAACACTACTGCATACTATAAAATATAATAATTTTCGCATTATAACCTCCGTATTGTTACACGATTCTTTCCGCGCACGATAATAATCATACATAGACACTCCATTTTATTGTCTCCTACTGCCCTTTTTCTACTCAATTGTTATAAAAAAGTCCACAACTCTCTTTTATTTTCGTATAATGATACTCATAGTATAATAAACATAATAATAAAGGACTGTTCGTATATATAAAATGAGGCGCTAATCAAATAGGCCCACAAGAACCGTCATGCTTTTTAGGAGAGGAGTATATTATGCTACAACGTCTGTTTCCAAAACTGCGATTCGCACTCGTTGCAGTCGTTTTATTATGGATAAAAACATATATTGTGTACAAGCTAGCGTTTGATATTAAAATTGATAATTTCTTTGAAGAATTTATGCTTTTTATGAATCCACTAGCTGCGTTACTTTTATTTTTCGGTTTTGCATTATTTGCATCTAAACACCGAAATCGCATTATAGTTGGAATTAGTTTTATACTGTCATTCATTTTATTTGGAAATGCAATGTTTTATGGGTTTTATAACGATTTCGTTACGTTCCCAGTATTATTTCAAACAAATAATATGGCTGATTTAGGGACGAGTATAAAAGAACTCTTTACGTATAAAACATTACTGTTATTCGCAGATGCGATCATCTTAATGTTTCTTTCGCGTAAATTCCCATCATTTTGCGACAAAACGCCGCTTTCTCGCTCTGAGAAGAGAACTTTCTTTAGCGGTGTAACAGCTCTATTAGCACTACAAATTGTTGTTTCTGTTATTTATAAACCACAAATGTTCTCACGCTCATTCGATCGTCAAACTGTCGTGAAAAATTTAGGTTTATACACATATCATCTATTTGATATTACACTGCAATCAAAATCTTCAGCTGAACGTGTATTTGCAAGTGGGGACGGGTTCTCTGAAATTAAAAACTATACAGACTCAAAAGATAAGCAAGTTGATAAGAACTTATTTGGATCTGCAAAAGGTAAAAATGTCATTTTGATTTCAATGGAATCTACACAAAGTTTTGTTATTAATAAAAAAATAAATGGAAAAGAAATTACTCCATTTTTAAACGAATTTATTAAAGATAGTTTTTATTTCGATAACTTCTATCATCAAACAGGACAAGGTAAAACTTCTGATGCTGAATTTATCGTTGAAAATTCACTTTATCCGTTAGATCGCGGTTCTGTATTCTTTACTCACGCAACAAATGAATATACAGCTACACCCGAACAATTAAAAAAATACGGATATTCTTCTGCTGTCTTCCATTCAAACGATAAAGCGTTTTGGAATCGTGATGTAATGTATCCTGCACTTGGATATGATCGTTACTTTAATTTGAATGATTACGTAGGCACAGAACAAATGTCTGTCGGTTGGGGATTAAAAGATAAAGAGTTCTTTGAACAATCTATTCCAAAGTTAAAATCCTTACCACAGCCGTTCTATACAAAATTCATTACTTTAACAAATCATTTTCCATTTCTTCTAAATCCAGAAGATCAATATGTTGATGAGTTTAATTCGGAAAGTGGCGTTGTAAACCGTTACTTCCCAACCGTTCGTTATACGGATGAAGCTCTTAAACAATTTATTAAACAATTAAAAGCAGAAGGACTGTATGACAACTCTGTTATTGTCATTTACGGAGATCATTACGGTATTTCTGAAAACCATAACGCAGCTATGGCTCAGTTCCTTGGGAAAGACGCTATTACACCATTTGATTCTATGCAATTACAACGCGTCCCTCTCATTATTCATGTACCTGGTCAAGAAGGAAAAGTCATTTCTAAAGTGTCTGGTCAAATTGATATTAAACCAACGCTACTTCATTTACTTGGTATTAAAACAAATAAATCAGTTGAATTTGGAACTGACTTATTTATTAAAGAAGAAGATCCACTTATGGTAATGCGTGATGGTAGCTTCGTTTCGGAAGATTATGTGTATACAAAAAACATGTGCTATAAACGAAACACAGGTGAAGAAGCAGACATCTCATTATGTCAACCGAATATTGAAAAAGCAAAAACAGAATTGAAACTTTCCGACAAACTCATTTATGGAGATTTGTTACGTTTCGATCCTAACAATCGGTATAAAACTGGAACTATGATAACGAACTTTGAATAATACAAGAAGAGGCTGTCCCAAAAAGTGCTTTTTAGCCAAAATCGAATAAAAAGTGAAGGGCAGAAATGTTAATTTTATAACGTTTCTGCCTTTTCAATTTCATGTGATCTTACTTCGAAAGAGACTTATGAGACAGCCCCTTCTTTTTTCACTTATTTTTCAAATCATTCTGATATGAAATCTTTCACAAATTGGGAATTTCTTTCGTGTGAAGAAGAAATTTATGGTATGATAAAATAAGTAAACTTTCATACACTAATTAAGAATTTATTACAGAAAGCAAGGGATCAGATTTTGTATAGAGCAGCTATTCCAAACTTATTTACGCTCGGAAATTTATATAGTGGATTCTTGTCAATCGGCTATGCATCTTTAGGATATTATAAATCAGCTGCTATTTTAGTACTTATCGGGATGATGTTAGATAGTCTTGATGGGCGTGTTGCTCGTTTATTACGTGTTGATTCACAAATGGGAAAAGAGCTTGACTCGCTTGCGGATGTCGTAACATTTGGTGCAGCACCTGCTGTTCTCATGTATTACACATCTTTCTCTAATTATGGAATCATCGGACTATACATAGCGGGGCTATTCCCTCTTTTCGGAGCATATCGTTTAGCACGATTTAATGTAACACCATCTTCTACTTCAATGAAATATTTCACTGGGGTACCGATTACAGCAGCGGGAGGGCTTGTTGCTTTCTTAACATTATTTTCACATACCATTCCAAAAATCGTTCTTATTACAGTATTTGTAACGTTCGCATTTTTAATGGTGAGCCGCATTCGTATCCCAAGTTTAAAAGATGTACCAATTCCACGATATAGCATCATTATTACACTATTTTTAGTGGGCATCATTATCACAATGTACCAAACAGGGTTCGGTAATTTTTCTGTTTTCTTATTCATTGCTATTCCACTATATATTTTGTACATGCTATCTCAATTCCTTAGACAAAGACCATCAAAAAGAGCAAATAAAGAAAAATAAAAAGAAACCTTCCGATTCTAATCCGTACCCTTTGTAAAGGACATTTTAAAAAAAGTTAGGCGGCATCAAGAAGATGATTTCTGTATTCAACAGGG